>PBBV01000021.1 GCA_002717835.1 Methanobacteriota archaeon | reverse complement strand
GGAAATCCAAACATCTTCGATGGAATTAGAACATGGGGAGCAGGTCTTCTTTTCGATGAAGTGTACAGATGCCCATGGGGCCAATTCTTCATGGACGCAGACCGTTACCGTCGACTCCGTACCCCCGACATTCAGCATTTCATTCCAAGCTTCTATTGGCACCGGGCTTTGGAGTGATATTCAACCTGATTCCAATGCCATTCCTTTGCCCTCAGGCACGGTTCTCAGATCAGTTATCGAGGCATATGACCTGGAAGGCGATCCAGTCAGAATCTATCTCGAATCAAATAGAAGTGGAGGCTTCACGCGGTCAGGTACTGACATTTTAGAGATCACAGAAGCATTCTATCACGGTCAGTCTACCAATGGGCCACATAGGGATCCGAGCGACCGTCATTCCCAGAGAGAGCCAACAAAGTGGTTTTTCTCTATCGATGTTCAGGATTCAGTCGGGAACAATGTCATTGGAAACTGGACAATCGTCGTCTTGGATGATGAGGGCCCAGTGATAGTCCCCGAGATAATGCTGTCAGGCGAGACGGTGGAATCATCCACCAGACTGATCGCGGGAGATGAAATCCAATTGAACATAAGTGCCTCTTATGACAGAATCGATGCCATAGACACTACCTTGTGGACTGTCATTTACGACGGCAACTATGTTTATGAAATGACTTCATATTCAGAAATGAGCAACCCAATCTCACTTGGAGAGGCGCATCCGGGTAATCATGAAATCCGTATCGTTTCTTGGGATCCGTTAGGCCACGAATCAGTTCTGGTTGTACCCATTGAGATAGAGCCCGCCGAAGGGGTGATATTCTCTGGCCCTCCAACCATCGAAGTATCCGGAGACATCGGGCTGAATAATCCCCTTGTAATTACGGTCTCGATAAACAACGAAGGGTCTGGTAGCGGTTCAGCGCGGTTGTGTAGTGGAGCAACATGCTCCCCGGAAGGCATCATTTTACCTGCTACTTCCGTCGGCCCAGCAGTATCTCGAATATCTCTGGCAATCACTCCCGAGTCAGTCGGAGATCTGGACTTGAAATTAAACTGGTTCCAACTTCCAGGGGGAGATGAGGAGACTATAGATCTCACAGGAAACATCACCATCCGAGACAACCTCCCCGACTGGTTCCCGCCTACGTTAGTATCTATGGCAATAGTTGCAATATCTTTTGCTGCTATCAGAAGATGGGGCGATTCACCCGATCGATGATCATCTAACCGTTCAACTCTTGTCCATGGTGTCTTAGGAACCATCATGCTCCCTCTGGATTATGCTGATAGAGGCGTGGCTCGTCAGAGAAGGAACATAGGCCGACTAATTGGATTTACATCCCTTGTAATTATTGCAATTGGTGCTTTCCGACTGAGTCAGTCGCTCAAATCAGAAGAACCAATCGGACTCCATTTGATTGAGATAGGAGTGATTTTCTCGATGGCATTCATTATCTCTGATCTCTCATCCTATGATGGTCGAAGAAGAACGCGAATTGCTTCGATATCATCCGTTTCATGGCCTATCCTCATAGGTCTAGCTGCCACCGCAGAAACCGATTTCAGGGGACTAGCATCCGGAGCAATCTTCGCCATTCTCGCTATCGTGTTGCACGAGTATAGTCGAGGTGCGTTCTCTTCCACCGCCATCGCACGTAGATTCAGAGGACTGCTCGGCATGATAGGGTTGTCAACCGCGGTCGCAATTATGATTTCCCAGGGGTCAGAAATTCTGATCGCTGCTATCCCCACTCTAGCAATTGCAGTTCTTCTGATGTTTGACATATTTCGTCCTGATCCATCACTCCAAGGCAGGCGAGTTCTCTTCAGGAGAATAGAGTCCGTAGAGATTAGAATCTTGGAAATCAATGAGGCTGGAATTCGTCTCGATCATGCTTCCTCGCTGTTGAAGTTGGCCCGAGAAGAAGGCTGGTCAAATACAAGCCGAGGCCACTCTAGGTTGAAATCAGTTGAACATGAGATCGAGCTGGCCCTTTCCATGGACCGGGATCTATCTGAGATACGCGAAGCAGTGATGGTATTAGTAAATCAGGCAGAGTCAATAGCTCCAGAAGCCACAGAATCAGTTTCTTTGATAGAGAAAGCGGACAGTGAACGCGCGCTCGGGTCCTCTCGCGAAGCCGAGAAAATATACAGGGAGGCCAAAAAAGTAGCAAATCGAATATGCCTATTCTGGGAACCGGCTAAAGAGGCGTTATCAGAGGCCAATAAAAAACTCGAAAAGCAGAATATAATGGAATCAGACACGATTTTTGGTATGGTTGAATCAGCTCGAAAGGCAATGGAAAGACAAAGGCCAGACGAGGCCCTTCATTTCCTCGAGGCCCTCCCCGATCAACTCCAGTCTCTGAGTGAGGCTTTAGACAGAGTCAAAGCAAGAAGAGCCGCAGTCAGCTCCAACCTGGCATCAGAACATCCCGACATATCTGAAGAAGTCGAACCACAATTATCTTCCATAGACAAATCAATCGAAGATGGTGAATTATCAATTGCGATGGGAGGCCTTGAATCAATCTCCAGAAGATTGCACAATCGAAGCGAATCAAGACGCTCATTCAAACAGTCAATACGTCAAAAGGGGATGATAAAAAGCAGGTTCCCTGCGGCGGAGAAGGCAATATTCGAGGAGCGACTTGAAACGGCTATCTCACATTCAAAAGAAGGACTCTGGATACAGGCAGATAAACAACTGAAGTCAATTATCAGCGATCTGGATTCAGTTGATGCCACTCGAAGGGATACTCGCGAACTTCTTGATTTCCTAGAGGGTGAATGGAAGATGCTCAGGAAGAAACTCGAATCCTCAGGAGTTGGGTCCGATGACACTTCAAGGAGGCTTGCAGAGAAGTACATGGCCATAGCAAGAGAGAATTTCGAAAACGACTCATTTCAGGCCTCGAGAAATAGCATGGGATCTGCAGACGAGGCCATGGAATCTCTCCGAAGGCTTGTTTGATTGGGAATAGATGCACTCAAGAAGGCACGCTCATAGCAACCACTCGTGGGCTTCGACTTCCAAGACTTCGCGGAAGGATACCTCAAGGATCTTCAACGTACTCTTAAGGACCTGTCTCGGGAGGATTTGGAGTCCCTATACAACGAGGTGGCCTCTGCAATCGGTAGAGATGGCACTATTCATTTCGTAGGTAATGGGGGTAGTGCTGCTACTCCATCTCATAGCGCTGGCGACTGGTCCAAGGAGTTGCGAGTCAGAACTATATCTCACGTAGACAATGTCGCCTCGCTGACGGCCTTTGCCAATGACGTCTCCTACGATGACGTATTCGTAGGGCAACTCACTACATTCCTGAGAGAAGGAGATCTCGTCATTGGATTCAGTGGCTCAGGCACAAGTGAAAACGTCGTCCGGGCATTAGAATTTGCGAGAGACAGATTTTGCAGAACCGCGGCCATCACGGGAGACTACCAGGGAGGAGGTGGTGGAAAGTTGCCTTCCATAGTCGATACGTGTCTTGTCGTCCCCTCGCATTCAATGGAGAGGATAGAAGATCTGCAACTCATTGTGAATCATATCATAAAAGAGGCAGTAAAGTCTTCACGCCACGTCAGGAATGGATGATCTCTGACCCCTTTTCTTCAATTGCCAATGGAAGAATTCTGTTTGAGTCAGGAAGAGAATTTCTAAGTCTGGATGAGATTGAACTATCACCATGGACAAGGAAGAAACCGCCTCCGCCCGCACCGAGAAGTTTTCCCCCCGTTACCCCCAAATCAATCAGCATCGAGTATAATGAGTCAAGACCATCGTTTGTCACACTTGGAGATAGACCCCTTTTGATTTCCCACGTGCTATGAAGAAGACGACCCAGAGCATCTAAATCACCATTCTGTATGAGTTTTTCAGCCTCTTCAGCCTGCCCTCTTATTGCTCTGAGCCGCCTTAATTTATCTTCGGCATCAACACTCTCTTCTCCAAGTACAGCTGATGCGCTCCGTGTTGAACCGGTGTATACCAAGCAAAACTCCTGTTCCATACGTTTTATTATCTCAGGATCGGTTGTTATGGGCGTAACTTCGACTCCTTCCTTGCCGAATGTTATCCGATTCAGACCTCCATATGCAGCGGCATACTGGTCTTGTCGTCCTATCGGTTCACCGAGGATTTCTATCTCTATCTTACAGGCCTCTTCTGCAAGCTGTCTAGGCCCTACTGTTCTGCCAGCAAGTTGATGGAGAGCATTTAGGACCCCTACGGTTACCGCTGACGAGGATCCAAGACCGGTACCCCTGGAAGGTATGTCTGCAATTGTCGTTATCTCAACACCACTTGTAACTCCAGCAATTCTCATTGCCTCTCTGACGAGATCATGCTCTACATCATCTACGCTTTCCACTGTCTCCATCCTTGAATATGATAGCCTGATACGATCATCAAACCGTTCGTTCACCGTGACATGTATGTAACGGGATATCGCTGTTGAGACAACAAGGCCCCCATAATCCTCCTTCTTGGCGAATCCATCCAAATCTGTCCCTCCTCCGCAGAATGAGACTCGAACCGGCGTCTTTGAGATGATCATCACTCTGCGAAAAGCCCCGTCGATTTCAAGAGAACGGGTTCGAGACCCACGCAATGTCTAGATTAACAGCAAATACAACGATGCCATCAAGTTGGGCCTGATGTCTAAATCAGTATCTAGACCAAGGTCATAGACGCCGACCTACTCTTGATTTCTTCTACAATGCCCCTTGTGAAATCTTCAAACAGCACACCATTGCGTTGATCTCCATTTCGAGCCCTGATTGAGACAGTCCCGTTTTCCACCTCATCTTCTCCGATGATTAGCATGTAGGCAGGCCGCATTTTTCTATGGGTCCTAATCTTTCTTCCAATCGTACTGTCTGAGTTATCTAGAGAGACTCTTATGCCCTGCTGTCGAAGATCCAGTGCCACCTTCGCAGCATACTCAGCATGACGTTCAGATATGGTGATTATCTGGACCTGGGTGGGTGAAAGCCATGTGGGGAAATTTCCCATCCAGTGCTCTGTTAGGAAGGCAACAAATCGCTCATGTGTCGACAGAGGTGCCCTATGTATGACCAGAACCTCGCCATTTTCAGATCCTGTTTCGTCCATATATGATAATCCAAACCTCTCTTTTGCTGCAAAGTCCAGTTGTATCGTAGACATGGATTCCTCTCTGCCAAGAGCAGTTCTGAACTGAATGTCTACTTTGGGCCCATAGAAAGCCGCTTCGCCGACCGCCTCTACGTAATCCACACCAAGATCATCCATTATTGAACGCAATCTATCTTGTGTCAATTCCCAGTTTTCTGGTTGATCGATATATTTCGAGGTCTTCTCAGGATCCCAAAGAGATAGCCTAAATGAATAATCCTCAAATCCAAATTTGGAATAGTAATCCTGAACCATACGCACATTTGATGCAACTTCTTCAGCGACCTGATCAAGTGTACAATAGATATGTGCGTCGTTCATAGAGAGCATTCGTACTCTCAAAAGACCAGCTAGCGTTCCCGACAACTCATTCCGATAGACCGTCCCATACTCGGCCACTCTCAGCGGCAGATCCCTGTATGACCGTTTCTTGTTCTTATACACTAGATGATGCATTGGGCAGTTCATCGCCTTGAGATAATACGTACCATCATCCATCTCCATGGGAGGGTACATGCCATCAGCATAGTGCGGGAGATGGCCACTGGCTTCGAAGAGCTGTTTCTTTCCAAGTACAGGAGTAGTTACACGTACGTAACCATAGTTATCTTCGGTTTCGACCGCGAACTTTTCAATTTGAGATTTCAGAGCTTCTCCATTAGGAAGCCAAACAGGTAGCCCCTTTCCAATCAACTCATCAATCATGTAGAGTTCCATTTCTTTGCCGATTTTCTTGTGATCCCTTTTCGCTGCTTCTTCTATCTGACGCTGCCTTTCCTTCAAACCTTCTTTCGAGGAGTAGCACATTCCATATATCCTCACCAAGGGCTCTCGCGAACTATCACCCCTCCAATAAGCCTGGCTAGTGCTTGTAAGCTTGAACCACCTCAAGTGAGAGGTTGAGGGGACATGTGGCCCACGACATAAATCAACGAAATCGCCCTGACGGTATGCAGAAGATCCGACATCATGCCCGATCTTGTCATCCATGATTTCAATTTTGAATTTGTTAGATTCGAACATCTCACGCAATGTCGAGTTATCATATTCTTCTCGTAGGATTTTATGATTTGATCTAATATGCTGCTGCATCTTCTTCTCTATATTTCTAAGATCATCATCTCCTATCGGGTCCATGTGGAAATCGTAGTAGAATCCATGATCAATAGGGGGGCCAATTGTTGGTTTCGCTTCTGGAAAGAGCTCTACAACAGCTTGGGCGAGTAGGTGCGCACATGAGTGCCGGAGGATATACATCCCCTCATCACTCTCCCCCGATATTGGTTTTATTTTACAGTCAGATTCTATGACATGTGAGAAATCTCTTTGCTCTCCATCAATAAGAACCGCTACAGCCCCAGATTTCTTTCCGTGGACATTGAAGATTATTTCACCAGCGGTAATACCTTCGGCATATTCGTGAATAATGCCATCAGAGAGCTCAACGGTGACCATCGCCATAGAAATCCTACTTGCTCTCCATAGACATTTGGTTATGAAGGCCGTGGAAGGTATGAGTACAGTATCGCTGTATACGGGCATCTCGACAACTTTACAATTAGTAACGGAGTATGTCTAGAATTACAATTTCAGGCGTACCCCTAAGTCAGTGCGTCCTTTCGGATGACCATGTTTCGCATCGGGCTCGTGGTCAACCCAGATGCAGGTCTCGGTGGTAGGCTTGGTCTGAAGGGATCCGACGGCTTAGCGTTGAAAGCTAGGGCTGAGGGTGCTGAAGATCGAGCAGGACCTCGAGCAAGATATGCAATGTCACTTCTGGAGAAGGCGCTTACAAAGTACGGAGCGACAGTGCTAATATCCGAAGGAAGGATGGGATCTGATTGGCTTGAATCAGAATCCGATGTCAATATGATAGTTGTACACGAATCCAGAGACATTACTTCCCATGAAGATACAAGAGAGTTAGTGAAAATACTCGTCGATCAAGAGGCAGATCTGATACTATATGCTGGAGGCGATGGAACAACAAGAGACTTGATACAAACTCTAGAAGAAAATGAATCATCCCGTACTCCAATTGTTGGTATACCCTGCGGAGTCAAGATGTATTCTGGATGTTTCGCCAGTTCTCCCAAAGCTGCAGCGGAGGTGGTAGAAGCATGGATGGGNGGNGACTTACTNGTNGCCTCNACNGAGGTTCTAGATCTCGANGAGGAANTCTATCGNGANGGGGGATGGTCCGTTCGCTTGTATGCAGAGGCAATGACNCCTTCAAGTCCAAGATGGATGCAAGGAGCGAAAGAAATGGTCGAATCAGCCTCGGAAGATGAGGTTATCGAGGGAATAGCCGAGCATGTTCGGGATGTTCTGATGTCTCCTGAAAGGATGGTCATATGGGGGTCGGGGGGGACTTTACGCAGAATAGGTGAAATCGTAGGTCTGAGCCCTACCTTACTCGGAATAGACGCATCGCTTGGTAATAATCAGGTCGGAACAGATCTTAGTGAGAGGGGTTTGATTGAGTTGTTGGATTCACATCACGGGAAGGTGACAATTTTGTTATCCCCTATGGGCGGCCAGGGATTTCTCATAGGGAGAGGCAATTTGCAACTATCTCCTGAAGTTCTCAGGAAGGCAGATCCCACGTCCATATTGGGCATATGCACGCCTTCGAAGTTATTGACCATCAGGTCACTNAGAATTGAAACAGGAGATGACGAACTAGATGATATATTCAGAGGAATGAAGTATCTCAAGGCCTTACAAGGATACAGGACCACTCGAATACTTCCGGTATCAGTTGATTGAATTCTAAGCTCCGCCACTTNTATTTCCAACACTTCGTTGACGCTTCCTACTGCCATGAAGTTTGTAGACCAAACGAGACCTCTCCCTGACTCCGGGTTGCGATTTTGCAGAATAGGATCGACTAATCCCCACTTTTCGTGAATCCTTCTCATCAATAATGGGCCTAGGATAATCCACACCTAATATGCAACCATACTCTTCCTGTTGGTCCGAACTCATGAGCCATGGCTCATGAATGAATGATGTTGGTACATCTCTCAATTCATCTACCCAATGTCTGATGAAAACCCCATCAGGGTCTTGGTCTCGGGACTGTTTGGAAATAGAGTATGCTCTAATTGAATTAATCCCTGTTACACCTGATTGCATCTGAACTTGCGACCAATGTATTCCTGGTTCATAGTCCAAGAAATTCCTGGCTAAGTGTAAACCCGTTAATTGCCAAGGCAACCAAAGGGTGTATGAGGCGACCGATTGAAGCATCCCCCTCATTCTGAAATTTATCCATCCTGTGGCGATTAGTGAGCGCATACACGCATCGAAGAATGGCCAACCAGTTTCTCCCTTCGACCACGCCTGGTATCTTGAATCATCCATTGACCGATTTAGATGCAAGTCTATCTCGGGGTTCATTGCAACGCTATCCAATGTCAATTCAACTTCGAGGCGCTGTATGAAATGGCAGTGCCATGCAAGGCGACTTTGGAAGGAACTCAAACTCCCTGTCCAACCAAGATTTTCTTTCGCNCTTGGATTTTCTTTCACAAGTAGTGCCTTTTCTTCTGTCTGATGGAGTATCTGTCGTATGGAAATACAGCCCGCACTGAGAAATGGGGACATGCGGGAACAAGCACTTTGCGCAGATATGGGGCTGGACATATCTTTCCTGTAAGTTCGGCCACGCCCACTCAGAAATGATTGCAGTGTGGCTTTAGCAGACCTTTCTCCTGGCTCAGGCCGATTTACTAACGAACGCCCGACCAATCCAAAGTCCGCGATGTCAGGTATTTCATCAGATTCGACACCAATGGGGGAAATGATTTCTTCAGGCGGCATTATCACTGATTTTTCCATCCTCTCATCGCGCTCTTTTTTCCAGATGTCTCTGGTTTCTAATTTTCGAATTACGCCATTCGTCGGGAATTCGACGAATCGAACTCCTTCTTCTTCACACCAATTAGAAACAGACTTGTCCCGATCCCAAGACCATTGCAAGCCAGTTTCTTGATTTCCATATATCGAACTAATNCTGTGCTTCCCGTGAATTTCCCTCAACTTGTCAACAACATGTCCGAAATGGAAATACATCACTCCACCGATAGCCTCAATGTCGGACTTCAATGCTCGTAAACAATCAAGCTCCCATTGAATATGAATTGAATCCACATCAGGCCTTCTGATACGATCGGAGTCCAGGTTGAACAAACATATTATCGGTTTACCAAGACTCTTTGCCATCGTTAAAGCGGGATTATCTCCCATACGTAAGTCTCGTCTGAACCAGACAACAGTAACCGACACTAGTTATCTTAACCACTGACAATAATAAGTCATGTATTAACTCGCCTAAGAACTCAATTTAAGCATCATTCGAGCTGCCCGGAAGCTGCTTTCAATAAGCCTAAGAATGGGGGACTGGGACGACCTGGGCGAGATTTGAACTCTGGGTGATACTGGGTGCCGACGAAATATGGGTGGCCCATCAATTCCATGATCTCACATCTCTGTCCTGTGTCATCCTTGCCGACATAGACCAATCCCGCATCTTCGATACGGTCTATTAGGTCTGGATTCACTTCATATCGGTGTCTGTGTCTTTCGCTCACTGCATCCAAACCCCCGTAAAGACGCTTAATCTTGCAATCATCCACTACAAATGGCGTGATCTTGGCACCCAACCTCATAGTTCCGCCCATATGCGTCTTGGATATTTCTGGCATGAATACAACTGCAGGGTGCTCAAGACCNGCAGGATCCTCGACAAACTCCTCTGAATTCGCACCTTCCAGCTTCAGTACATTTCTACAAAACTCAATAGTAGCAATCTGTAGACCGAGACATATCCCGAGGTATGGAATACTATTCTCGCGTGCGTATCTAGCTGCCTCTATCTTACCCTCGACTCCACGGTTGCCAAATCCCCCTGGAACAAGTATGCCATCAGCCAATTTGAGTTTCTCCCATGCGGAATTGTAGGAATCCTCATCTGAGTCGAGCATTGATGAATCTAGATCAGTAGATTCTATCCAGTCGATTATGAGTTTTCTGTTGACTGCGATGGCAGAGTGCTGAAGGGCCTTTATCACACTNAGATAAGAATCTGAAAGACCAGTGTACTTGCCGACCATGGCAATCTTGACTTCTTTTTCTAGGCTGTCCACTCTGTTCGCCATTTCACGCCATTGTTCCAGATATTCATCATGATCCGATTCTTCCACTCCGATGCATTCTGCGATCATTGACCTGACACCCTGTCTTTCAAATGAAATCGGTATCTGGTACAGATTTGATACGTCATGCGCTGAAATAACCGCTTGCGGCTCCACATGGCAGAAAGCAGCTAATTTTTCTTTCACTTCGTCATGCAGAGGATCTCTAGATCTGCATACGATAAGGTCAGGGGTTATTCCAAGTCCTCGCAACTCCTTAACAGTGTGCTGGGTGGGTTTCGTTTTCTGTTCTCCTACAGGCCCCATCACGGGAACAAGGCTCACATGGACAAAACAAACATTCTGTCGCCCAACTCTGAATTGAAACTGCCTCAGAGCCTCTACAAATGGTGAACTCTCGATGTCCCCCACGGTTCCTCCAAGTTCAATCACACATGCATCTGGAGCATCGCCCGAATCATTCGTTGGAAGAATGCTCACACGCTCAATCCAATCTTGTATTTCGTTAGTTATGTGGGGTATGACTTGAACAGTTTTTCCAAGATAGTCTCCCCTCCGCTCCCTTTCGATGACCGCCGAGTATACTTTGCCAGTGGTCAAGTTGTGATCGCGAGTCAGGGAAACGTCAAGAAATCGCTCATAATTGCCAAGATCGAGATCCGCCTCCCCGCCGTCATCCAATACGAATACCTCCCCGTGCTCGAAGGGGGACATCGTACCAGCATCGCTGTTTAGGTATGGATCGATCTTTATTGACGTGACTTTCATGCCGACCGACTTCATCAGCACCCCTATGCTACTTGCAGTGATTCCTTTACCAAGACCAGACAGAACGCCGCCCGTGACAATCACATATTTCATGATAACAACGGGATATGGAGCCATTTTACGTCGCATATGAACCTTGGCAATGGGACTCCCGTGTATGATCGATGTTCAAGTATCGTCTGATTATTAGAGCGTCATGGTCGGCGTCCCCGAGGGGCAAATCCTAGTCACCGGCGCTCTTGGGCAGATTGGTTCAGATCTTACCACCACTCTTCGATCAATGTATGGAAAAGAGTCTGTATTGACCACCGATATTCGCAATGTAGGACGCCAAGAAGGCCCCTTTCAGATGCTAGATGTACTCGATTATGAAGCGATTTCAAGAGTGATATCTGAACACTCTATAGATACCATATACCATCTTGCAGCAGTTCTTTCCGCGCACGGGGAAAAAGATCCTGACCTGTGCGAGCGGGTAAATCTTGGAGGCCTTCAGAACATTCTCGATGCAGCTCGAAATCATGGATGTAGAGTTTTTGCACCTTCTTCCATAGCAGTATTCGGTCCTGATTCAAGACCCATCGCCATGCAACATTCGTCGCTGTCGCCCACCACCGTGTATGGTCGAACAAAGAAAGAAGGAGAGGAAATGATGCTGAAGTATTTTCAAAACTACGGGGTGGATGCCCGTGGTTTGAGGTATCCGGGCCTGCTATCATGGACAACACCTCCGACAGGGGGAACAACAGATTATGCGGTACAGGTTTTCTATGAAATCCATGAAAATGAAAAGTATGATTTCTTTGTTCGTGAAGATACCAAACTTCCAATGATGATGATGCAGGATGCGATCAGAGCCACCATGGAACTCATGAGTGCTCCATCAGAGAAACTCTCCAGATGGAGACCAGGATACAATATCAGGGGCGTCAGCTTCTCAGCGTCGGAATTAGCAAATTGCATACGTATCAGGAAGCCGAATGCAGTAATGCGATTCATTCCAGACGAGCGGCAACTTATTGCCGACACTTGGCCAGAGGACGTGGATGATGTTCCTGCTAAGGACGAGTGGGGTTGGGAAGCAAGGTTCGATTTAGACCAACTAGTCGATTCAATGATCGCTGGAGTGGCTCAGTCTTCATCCTCATCTTGATTCCAGTCAGGTTCCCCTGGCTGGACCTTGGCCCATAGGACGTCATCAATCCTTAGTATCGATATAGCGCCTTCAGTAGCCCCAGACAGTGCATTCTCGACAACAAGCCGTAGATCAATTATTCCAACCGAGTCGAGACTCACGAGATTATCTGTCGTTAGATCAAAACCAATCCACGGGCCACTTTCGGTTTGTGCAGCAGACAACTCAAGAATCCTGTCTATTGGGTCATGGCCTGAATTTTGCGCAAGAACCCGAGGAATGGTCTCTAGGGCATCTGCAAATCCTTCCACAGCCAGTTGCCTTTTTCCTGCATACTTGCTCGCCTCACCGCGAAGCACACGCGCAAGATGGCTCCATGTCGAGCCTCCTCCAGGAAGCATGGGCGCAGTTCCCGACACTCTAACTGCAACCCCAATTGCATCATCAAAAGTACGAACCACTTCATCTCTGAGAGCAGAAGTTGAACCTCTAACAAGGAGAGTCTTACCGCGACCAGAATTTGCTGTTATATTCAAGTGATGAACGCCAGATATCTTACGCTCTATCCATGAATCACAATGCCCGAGGTGCGTACTTTCAGTCACTTCGATAGATCTAACGATCATGGCTCCTGTTATCTCTGAAAGCCTATTCAGATCCTCCTTGTCAAATCTCCTGAAGCAAGTGATACCAGCTTTTCTCAGCATACTCTGGGCTTCTTCGTCTACACCGTCGCGTACAGCTAGAATTCCAACTCCAAGAGACTCAAGATGAGAGACAAGACCCTCTAATTTCTGTCTCCTTCGTTGAATGAATCCTTCCCTNACCCCCAACGAGCTTATCTCAAGTTCAGTATCGAACTCGACTTCCGGTACTTCAAGACCGCCGTCAATCACCGCAATAGAACAGCTACCCCCATGATTCGGCATAGATTTGTCAAATCTCTGCTTTCTTGTAACGAAGGCAGACACAAGTTCTGTATCCGTGACAGCGCCTTCCTCNAGGGAAACTCGCTTGATCAATACCCGCTCTTCATCTGGATCGTCGGATCCTATCGATTCGGAGGCGTTTAGTGCGAGTCTGCATACTAAATCCAGCATAGAATGATCGACTTTATTCCCTATGCAGGTCGATATGATGTGCTGCACATCATCATCGGAAGCGATAGGCCTAGCGATTGAGTCTATTTCTTCCATGCAAATCGAATATGCAGACCTGTACGAGTCCGCAATTATTGTCGGATGGAGACCGGATCTGGTAAGCTCGAGTGCATTTCTGAGTAATTCTGCCAAGATCAGTATAGAAGTTGTTGTCCCATCTCTTGCCAATCGATCCTGTGTAATACTTGTCTCAATAACTAATCTCGCAGTGGGATGCTCTACCTTGGCCGTATCTAGAACCGTAGCTCCGTCGTTTGTGATTAGAACTTCCCCATTTTGGTCAATGAGCATCTTATCCATTCCTTTTGGGCCCAGTGTTGACCTTACGGCAGCTGCTACAGCCAAAGCTGCCCTAGCGTTTCCTACTAACGCAGCCCTGCCTGTTACCCTGTCTGTATCCTGTAGGGTGAGGTCTTCGTCAGGAGAGGACACGGCGGTACGAGAATCTTCGCCAATATCAAGGAATCTCTCCCTGAGANCCCTCTCATCTACACTACTACGGCGGATTCATATACCACCCCCTCTGTCCACTATACAACCTGTGGTTGAGTAGTGATGCAATGACCTCCGAAGAAAACAATTGGGAAAGAGACATCATACGAGAGATGTCAAAGGTATTCGAACAGATGGGTATACCCATGGATATGGGCATGCTCGAGAACATGATGAATCAGTTAGAAGAGCATTTTGAACGAATGGGAATCGACGCCAAATCCATATCTAAGACAGACATCACTCTGAATGGAAAGGGAGATCCCGAGGAGATTAGAAAGAACATTGAGGCAATGATGTCTGGTCCCGGGGGCTTTGCAGACATGCTCTCAAAGATGGGGTTCGAGGTGTCTGTAAAATCCTCAAAAAATACACCCAATGAGCAGGTAGATGTTGTGACNGAACCACAGGAGGACAACAGGCTCATTGAGATCCCAGATACAGATTTCATACACAATGACGGATTTGCTAATGTGATGATTGACGTCACTTCCATCCCTGAAGCTGACGATGGATCAGTCGACCTTGCACTAGCCGACGGAGGCAGAATTATTGAATTATTGAGGCACAATCTCCTCAACCCGCTCCGAGGTTTCTCCATACCATTCGCAGCCAGTCGTATCGAGGAATGGAATCTAAACAATGGCATCCTCGACGTGACGCTGAGGATGGAATAATTAGGGGATGATTAGAAAATGAGCACACCTGTAATCGGAATTGATCTAGGAACAACCAACAGTTGCGTGGCAACCCTGGAGGGGGGCCAGGCCGTCGTAATTCCAAATTCGGAAGGAGCACGAACTACGCCGAGCGTAGTGGCTTTCGCCAAAGACGGTGAGCGCCACATTGGAATTACTGCCAAGCGGCAGGCAGTGACCAACGCGAAGCGAACCATTCTGTCGGTCAAGCGTGAGATGGGAACTGATTGGTCATCTGAAATCGACGATTCCACATACACACCCCAAGAAATGTCAGCGTTTATACTACAGAANTTGAAAACAGATGCAGAAGCATACCTTGGCCAGGAAGTCAAGAAAGCAGTGATTACATGCCCTGCATATTTTACTGATGCACAGAGGAAGGCAACCAAAGATGCTGGACGAATTGCAGGACTAGAGGTTCTCAGGATAATCAACGAACCCACTGCAGCAGCATTAGCATATGGTGTGAACAAAGAAGAAGATCAGACTATCTTGGTATACGACCTTGGTGGAGGGACGTTCGATGTGTCTGTTCTAGAAATTTATCAGGTCGATGGCCAGCCGCAGATAGAAGTGAAGGCGACTTCGGGTGATAACAGGCTTGGAGGTGACGACTTCGACGAGGTCATCATCAATTGGCTTGTTGATGAGTACAAAAAAGACACAGGAATCGATCTTTCTACCGATGCACAGGCCATGAGCAGACTTCGCGAACACGCCGAGAAAGCAAAGATAGAGCTATCCGGCTCTGGTTCCGCTCAGGTTAACCTGCCATTTATCACAAGTCGGGATGGTCAGCCCGAGCATCTAGACATCTCGCTTTCAAAATCCAAATTCGAGGAACTAATCGAGCCGTTGATCTCAAGGACGCTTTCACCCACACGTCAAGCGATGAAGGATGCAGGATTATCCAAGGGCAAGGTCGACAAGGTAATTCTGGTAGGGGGCTCCACCCGCGTTCCTGCCGTTCAGACTGCTATCGAAAAAGAAGTTGGGAAAGCTCCGTTCAAGGGTGTAAATCCTGATGAAGCGGTCGCCATGGGAGCAGCACTGCAAGCAGGAATAATCGTCGGAGATTCTGGCGTTACAGATGTTCTCCTTTTAGACGTGACACCACTTACCCTCGGAATTGAGACTCTGGGCGGGGTTATGACCACGATGATCGAGCGAAACACTACCATACCAAGCAAGCGATCGGAGACGTTTTCCACTGCTGCTGATAATCAGCCTGCTGTTGAAGTTCACGTCCTTCAGGGAGAAAGGCAGTTTGCCAAAGACAATATCACCTTAGGTAAATTCCATCTTACGGGCATACCCGCTGCACCAAGGGGAATACCGCAGATCGAAGTCACATTCGATATCGACGCGAATGGAATAGTAAATGTTTCAGCAAAAGATCTCGGAACTGGAAAGGAACAAAAAATCACTATAGAGAGTCAAACATCTCTCAGCGAAGACGAAATTAAGTCTAAGATCGAGGAGGCTGAAGAATTTGCCGAGGAAGATCGAAAGAGGAAGGCGCGGGTCGAACTCAAAAACCAAGCCGAAAGCATAGTTTATCAAACCAGGAAGACTATTGAAGAAACTGGAGATAAGCTAGAGGAAGAAGACACAAAGCCGGTTTTGGAGAAGTTGAATGAACTTGAGTCAATGATCATGGATGGAGATACCCCAATCGATGTAGATGAAATCGATGAAGCTGGAGTACAGTCGAAAATAAGCGATTTAGAAGGGTTAATGCAGGCACTTTCAATGAAAATCTATGAAGCGGCGGCCAAGGATATGGAAGAAGAAAATCAACAAGATCAGTCCGACGATGGTGTCCACGAGGCGGATTTCGAAGTTGTCGAGGATGAGGATTGAATCACATTTTCGACTTACCGATTCTCCAATAGAGGAATGGGGCGATTACAACGTACATCAGAACGCCATAGACTCCCGACGGAAGACTTAGGACAGATAGAGTCGCACCTGCTTGGGGAGCTAGTACGAGACCTCCAACAGTTATGCCTACAGTTGCATTTTGAATACCGCTTTCTATCGAAACAGTAGTTGCTTGATCGTTTTCAAGACTGAGAATTGTCGCACTTTTCCAACCTATTCCAAGCATAAGAATATTGAGCGCAACAACCGCAGGTCCAAGAGTCCCAATATTATCCATAAGNGTATCAAATTCACTCGCTATGGCGGCAATGACAATGATAGTGAAAAGTCCAGCTGCGATTTTTCCCACTAATGGTTCAATGCTTTCAACAGCGGCCCCTGAGTAATTACGAACTAGCATCCCAATCCCCACAGGCACAGTAGTTAGAAGAAACATGATTATCCCAAGACCGAGGATATCAATATCAGGCGAATCAGCGCCCATGAAATGNTCCATTGAAAAACCAACTATGAGAGGAAGTGTGATCACAGATACAACACTCACAACTGCGGTATACGATATAGATAGAGCCGTATCTCCTCCAGCTAATTTTGTAAGAATATTAGATGTAACCCCTCCCGGACAGCATGCTAAAATCATAAGTCCAACAGCCATCTCACCAGATAGATCAAAGATGCTCGCTATTCCAAATCCCGCTACAGGCAAAATAACCACCTGGTTACCCAATCCAACCGCAAATGCCTTCGGCTCAGTTAAGATAAGCCCAAAATCAGATATTTTGAGCCCTATTCCTAGTGAGAACATGATATACGCAAGAGAGAGCGGGAGAATTACATCGATAATATTGTTAGATTCTTCTTCCGAACCCCCTACAGCCTCCTGAGCGATGACGCCCGATGAAAGAACTACAACGGTCAGCAGGCAAACAATCAGCACCTTGAATGAACTATACATGTGGCTTGTAAAGTGCCAATCAACTATAGAACATGCCGGTGCACACAACAAAACTGATGAGATAACTCTCTCTACTAGATATTCAATGCTGCTCACTCGTAATAAGACGATGCAGAGTTCTTACATGCACACCCGATGTACCGAATTGGAAGAATGGATTCTCACGCTCTGTCCGTGCCTTGGAACCCGGGCCCCACGCAGTACCGGCAATGTCTAGGTGCACCCACGGAATCTTTGAAGATCCCCCGTCCTCTTCCCTAGACGGAACGAAGAATTCCAAGAAAGCCGCAGCTCCGTTGGACGAACCGGCCCTACCTCCAATTGAACCATTTCTTATGTCTGCAAATGCCGAGTCAGTCATGTATCTCGTGAACTGGTCATTCAATGGCATTTCCCAGACTGGCTCTCCGGATAATGAGGCTGCTAATTCGACCCTCTCCAGAAGAGCGGAATCATTCCCCCACATTCCTGTTATTTGATTGCCCAAAGCAACTACCACCGCGCCCGTCAAAGTTGCTAAATCCACAATGAACTCAGGATTGAACTCTCCTGCTTTGCAGAGGCCATCAGCCAAAACATTCCTGCCTTCGGCGTCTGTACTGAAGACCTCTACGGTTTTTCCAGAATATGTCTTGAATACGTCACCAGGCCTATACGCGCCAGACCCTGGCATGTTCTCTGCCAAACAGGCTATTCCGTTTACTCTACGATCATAGCCGGTAGAATACAGAGCCTCCATCAGGCCAAAGACGGTAGCAGCGCCACACATATCGTACTTCATGTCCCACATGCCGCCCGTTGGTTTGATTGAAATGCCCCCTGTATCGAACGTTATCCCCTTCCCCACAATGCATGGACGACGAACACCATCATCGGCGTGAGGGTTGAGCGTGAAGAGNACCATGCAGGGTTTCCTGTCACTCCCCTTTCCTACGTTTATGAGACCCCCCATACCTAGTTCGTTGAGCTTATCCCAATCGTATATTTCGACCACTACATTTTCTTTGTCCTCTGCCCATTTCTGCGCTCTGTGGGCGTATTCCATCGGGTACAGAACATTGGCGGGCTCATTACCAAGATCNCGTGCTAAATGTACACCTTTGACCACCGCATGCGCGATAGATAGACCCTCCTNGAGGTGGCCTCCATATCTGGGGCTGGCTTGGAATTGGAATGACCAAGGAGTTAGGATATGATCCTCTCCAATTTCTTGATGCTCGATGAATTCATAGTCTCTGAGCATCATTCCCTCTGCAAAATTAATCATGCGGTCACTGGACCACCCCGAAGTGAATCTAACACACACTGATAGTCCATTTTTCTTTGACAGCAAGCCCATCACACGGGCACCGCTAGTCCTTGCAATATTATGGTCCATCTTGCCTTTCTCGCCCATTCCGACAAGCATCACCCTGCATCCCGGAGTCCACACAACCATATTCTCTCCTTGCTTCCCCTGGAAGTCATCCGAAGAGATAGCTTCTCTTACTAGATTTCTCTGACTACGGCCCAGGCCNGACAGTGCATTGTTGGGTGCTCGAGAGACACCCTCGAACAGAGGGATCAGCAGTTGTTCGCAGGCTTCACTAAACTCAGAATTTGACCAATTCACAATATCACTAATCCAACCTATTTTGTAATGATATACAAATAATTGCTTAGAAACATTAACTTTGGAATGAAAATCAACCTGAACCTAGTTTAAATTATGGTTCCAATTTGCCATTTCTTTCGCCTATAGCAGCAAAAGCCAAGGCAACGAATAAAACAAANACCGATGGAGTTGGAAGAAAACTTTTGGAATTCCTTCCAGACCAATCCACTATGCCTGCGTCCACTATCTCAGTAACCCACATTGCAGAATCAACCACTCTTTTTTGATATTTTACACTCCAGGATCCCCCGTCTACGATGGTAAGGCCCAGATTATCGAAAATCACATTTGTTTCATTTGTCGCATTGACCCCGAAAATCGACGAATTCCACAATAATTCCCCATTAGGACCGATGTACTGTAGTGTGGCATTGGAAGTGCTGGCGTGCCCCAAGTTCACAATATGAGCACTCACCCCCCCCTCGTCTATTCGCACATCCTCCACGACCAAGCGAGCACGCCAGAACCAGATATTTTCAATCAGATAACGCATGACATCAAGCTCTTCCCCCAATCTATCTGATAGAGCCTCTATGGTTCCAAGAAGAAATTGTTCATCATCTGTTTCAAAGGTAAATGTGGGATATCCCATTATCCCATACCCGTAATCCCTGCTTGTGCCGCAGTTTGGATACAGGCCCTGATTGGCATTCCGAATGGGTATTTCAGAAATATTGGTATTGACCTCATCTTTGATGTAATGATACATTTCCCAATCCGAAGGTTGGTCTGGCCATTTTCCCCAGGGGTAGAGCATGATCCACACTCCTGTATGCATGGTGATGTACAAATCAGCATGAGGTACAACATCGTTCATGTAAATCGAATTNGCGAGAGTCTCTGATTCACTAAATGCACTACTCCCTGGTTGAGTCGTCGGACAAGTATTCCAATAATGGTCGTAGTTCCTATTGAGATCCACCTGATTTACATTCCATCTGGTATCGAAATCGTTACCATCCGCATTCAACATTATCAGGATATGTAACTCTGTATTAGACAAGACGTCGATCACATCCTGTTTTCCATTTCCCCAACCTTCGATATAATATTCCGCAACAAGGAATGCTAATTCAGTTCCAAGGTGCTCGTTTCCATGGTGTCCTCCGTCAATATATGCAACATCTTTCGCCGTCCCATCCGGTTTAGTTTCAGTGCTCCAATCAGAAATCTGCAACATCCAAATTTCCCTTCCCAACTCGGTTTTCCCTATGGTCAGTAGATTGATTATTTCCGGGTAATCATCCGCCCATGCATTTAGGTCTAATGTGAGTGTTGCATAGGAGTGATACCAGTGTTCNTGGACGATATCTGGTTGACCAATTTGCGCAGTGGTTAACGGTGCAGCCGAAACTGCAAGCATCGAACTCACAACAAATGCGGTTACCCAACGACGCATAGCGTCGCCATGGGGCCAATGCCTAGAATCGTTCGTATGTTATGACCAATTAACACAAGATTTCAATCAGACACCCGTTACACCGTNCCTATCTANTCCAAACGATTGCATGGTAACGATTTCGACGACCTCTTCACTGCGAAGAGCTCTATGATAGCCACAGTCGACCCTCTCAAATCGCATAAACGAATCGAGAAGATACAAACATCCTAATTATTTGAGATCATGGAAATAAGTGTTCTAATCACTTCATTTCAAAACCTGTGGATTGGATGATTTTTCTAATGTCGAGCTCGGTAACTGAGGTCGTTGAGTGGATAGTTGCTCGACCCAATTCATGACTAACTTCAGCTGAAATAATACCGGATTTTTCCATCAATACCTTTTGCAATCGTCCAGAACAACCACCGCAAGTCATCCCAACGATGTCGACAACGTGTTTGATTGTCATGGTTCTACAAANTGGAAATTGCTTTTGTATTGTTGCCCGAATCTAAGTTCACTGGTTTCCATCTAGTCAGGAGGACGGAATTTAACACCACACTGACTGATGACAAGGCCATTGCTGCAGCCGCAAAGGCCGGAGGGAGAAGCCAACCAGTCCATGGAAAAAGAAGACCCATCGCCAAAGGAATCCCTAGTATATTGTAAAGAAATGCCCAAACAAGATTACTTCTTATTTTATTCATGGTANCACGACTCAATTGTAAAACAGACAAAACATGAGACAAATCATCACCTACGAGTACAATGTCCGCACTATCTAGCGCAATCTCACTCCCTGCCCCCATTGCAATGCCCACGTCTGCGACGGTCAAAGCAGCGGCGTCATTGATGCCGTCACCAATCATGGTCACTATCCCTTCTTTCTGTAGTCGACGAATAGCGTCGGCCTTTTCTTCGGGTTTAAGTCCTGAAACGACTCTCTTTATACCAACCTTTGAGGCAATATATTCTGCAACTTCTTGCCTATCTCCGGTGAGCATAATTACCTCGATGCCCATGTCTTGCATCCTTTCCACAGCCAAGGGCGAGTTCTCTCGAATTACATCTCGGATTTCTATCCATCCGACTAGATTTCGATTCTTAGAAACAAGAATCACGTTGGAACCCGACAGGCTCTTTTCCGAAATCTCTGATTCTACCTCTGAAGGAATTTCGTTGACCATGTTTCGAATCATTTCAAGACTTCCAACAGCGACTTCAAAACCCTCGATTTTCCCTATCATTCCTGAACCAATGTGTGTCTTTATGTCGCTTATTGTAGGTTTCTCACGACCGCTTGACCTCCAGGCATCATTCACAGCGATGGCTAGGGGATGGCCCGACTCGCCCTCAAGAGCAGCAGCAATGCGCAGAGCTTCCCCGGTCTCTCCCCCCAATTCACGGATCTCTTCTACTTGGGGCCTTCCGATAGTTATGGTGCCTGTTTTGTCGAGTATCACGATCTTACTCTTGTATGAGGTTTCCAACGCTTTTATTCCCTTGATTAGGAGGCCATTACGGGCCCCTACACCAGTACCAACTACTAGCGCGGTTGGAGTTGCCAACCCCAAAGCGCACGGACATGCAATCACCAGAGTACTAACTAGGGTCATGACAGCCATCTCGCTGGGGGTTGTATTGCTGCCAATTCCACTCAAGACTGAGTCTCCAAACATCAGCCAAAATAAGGATGCGGAAATGGAGAATAGTAGCACGCTCGGTACAAAAATCCTGGCGACATTATCAACAAGCCTTTGAATCGGGGCCTTCCCNATTTGCGCCTCATCAACGAGACGAATGATCTNCGACAACATCGTATCGCCAACCAACGAAGTAGTCTCAATCAGGATGGTGGTATCTTGAATAATCGTACCAGCGAAGACCTCATGTCCAGCTTCCTTGTACTTTGGTAGCGATTCACCGGTCATCATGGATTCGTCAATCGTTCCGGCCCCTTTGTGTATAATACCGTCAAGGGGAATAATCTCCCCTGCAATGACCTTGACAAATGATCCCTTGGGAACATCTTCAATGGGCAATATTTGCGTATCCCCTTCAATGAAAATCCTCACCTCTCTGGGTTGTAATTTCATCAAACTATGGACTGCATCTGTGGCCTTCAGTTTAGCGCGCCCCTCCAGAAAGTTTCCTAGAAGGACGAAGGAAATTATGAACGCAGCGCCATCAAAAAAAACATGATCAGCAAGGCGTATGAAATCAGGAATCATTGGTAATACAGGACCTAAGACAACAGAACAAGACCAAAGCATTGCAACAGTTGTTCCTAGGTGAACCAGGACATCCATGTTCCCAGAACCTCGTAAGATAGATCTCCAAGCGTTCCTGTGAAAGCTAGCCCCTGAAATAAAGTAAACAGGCAAAGTTGCTAGCATGGCTAGGAACAATCGTAGGTCTACTGATCCAATATTCCCCATATCACTGACAACCATTGACAATACGAANACGGGCACCGTTAACGTAAATGCGAGAATCATTGAGTAGAATTTCCTCCTCAACTCTAGCTCGTTGTTCTCTCTTACTTTCAATGCCGGAAGTATTTCTACAGCACCAAAACCAGCACTCTCTATCACTTCAATACAATCTCTAACCGTCTTCGCGGTCAATTCTCCGTCGATTGAAATTACGGCTTTTTCCAGCGGTAAATTCACACTCACATGATCAACAATATCCAATCCGGTCAAAACACGCTCTACCGAGGAAACACATGCAGCACATGTCATTCCAGTGANATTGAGTGATAGATCATTCGAACTCATTCAATCACCATCTCGAACACAGCATTCCATTAGCTTCCAAGACCCTTGATCTAAATTTATGCAGCCACATCCACACATGCACATCCAGCCGACACCTTTCCAACCTCTGCCCCCATCTGCTCGTACGTAAAGGCGCTTCATCTTGCAATTACAATCACAAGTCTCTGCATGAACTCTGGGCATGTGTTCTCGTTTATTGTAGTCAATAAAAAGTTTATTGACTACAAAAATAAGGCTTCACTTAATCCTAAGCGCCATCCCTTTGGAATGGGGCGCGGTTCTTTCAAATCCCCATTTCTCGTAAAATCCATCGAGGTCCGCCATCAGATTCACATAAGACATCGAAGGAGCTTCAACACTTAGAAAATCCATTATCTCATTCATTATCAGACTCCCACCTCCCATCCTCTGATACTCTTGTAAGATTGCCATGTCACACACATGAAATACCGTTCCACCATCTCCNACTACNCGCCCCATTCCAACTATCTTTCCATTAGACTCAAGTTCTAGAAGAACAGAAAATAGCTCTCTCCCCAATCCTTTCACTGCACCTTCCATAGATCTCGGCCTCATTCCTGCACCCCTCCTTATCATGAGGAAAACCTCTGGAGTAGGAATCTCTCTTCTGACTCTGAACATCCTTCAAACCTCTTGCATCTTCTTCGCGTGGCAAGCGAGAACCAGACTTGCAAGACTGGCAGCTGTGAACTGAGTTATTCCATATTCATCGGGAGCGATTTCTGATACGTCGGCACCGATGACGCCACCTCCTCTTTCGAAGACGCCCTCTACAATACGACTAACCAGCCAATAGTCCAGCCCGCCTGGTACCGGTGTTCCTGTTCCGGGTACAATTGAGGGATCCAAGGCGTCAACATCTACACTCAACCAAATGGGGCCGGTAATTTGAGACAAGCAATCAAGAATGGAAGGAATTGAGTCATTGTTTTCACGAATTTCTCTTGCGCGCCACGCGCTGATCCTGTCATCCAAATCTATCATTCGAGATTCCTCCTTGGAAAAGGCGCGAATCCCAATCTGGATAACACGACCCAGCCCTTCATCAAGGCACCTTTTGATCACCGTTCCATGACTAAAACGTTCACCATTCAATTCATCACGAAGATCAGCGTGAGCGTCTATCTGAACCAAAGTTAGATCGTTTAACGAGTTTAGAACCCCCTCTGACACACATGCCTTGATTGCGGGCAGAAGAAGACTGTGCTCCCCGCCAAGCAAAATTGGAAATTCTCCATGAGTCAATCCCTGCTGGACATGTTCTTGTATCGATTCAAGATGTGAAACCAAAGTTGGACCTTCAAAACTCCATGGATCAAGGGTTCTTACATTCATTCCTGCCGGAAGATCTTCTCCTAGATATTCTGAAAAGGCCTCCACTTGTAGTGATGCTTCCAATGCGGATGAAGGACCCTCGGATGTTCCTGTTCCGTAACTCACCGTCATTTCGAATGGAATTTGAATAATAGAAACATCGGGAATTTGGGTCCAATCCTCTTCAAGACCTAAAAAACCGGTTCTCGCAGATACCGCCATAATTGCTCCGTACGGCACCCGGTATTCGACGCTTACGCGAACCATGTTGAAATAACGAACCCTATGTCGCTGGGTTGCGAAGGTGACGACACATGGGCCTAACACTCCAAGATCTAACCCAAGCGATTCGTAACCGTGTCGATATGGACATGGAGGTGAGTGTCGCCGAATCAATTGCCGAACATGCACTTGGATTCTTTGGTTTCTCCAACCGTATTATCGACAATGCGTTGGAGCCGAACGATAGAAACTTGTTTTACCAGCTCCAAGATTATGATCTTTTGACAACCGAATCAGAGGAGACCACACTCTGGGATGGGAGGGAGTGGAGAATACACTACTGGAAATTCAAGTCGAACGCAAGCCAGTACGTTGGAAGAGGATCCAAAGATGACGAGGATGAAGATCCATATGCGGGCTTGTACGAAGATGTCCCACAGACAGTGTGGAGAGAGAAAGCAGGCGAAGAAGATGACTGGGATGAGCCATTGTTTTGAGTCAATACGCCCACAGCCTGTTATACGGAAATGCAGCCAAGANCAACATGGTAACTCGGAAGGCCGAGGCTCTCGCCTTGGCTTTGCTAACAGCATCACTCGCCTTCTCATCAATTGTGGCAGCTCAGCAAGAGGGTATTGACCCCGATTCCAGAGAATGCATCATACATGCCGATTGGGGTTCCTCATGGGGCGTCACNGGGGAACAAATTCAACATGCTTACAGAGTCCAATTCTATCCTNCATTCCCCCTCGCANTAGACCCTTCCAACGTAGATGTTGTCGCAACTCATCTAAATGACAATGGAATCCAAGTTGGAACGTATTCCTTCCTAACCGCGGGAGGAGTCATAGACATAGAGATGTCCGACGCACCGTCATTTAGAGACGTTGTCTCCATCTCAGTCGACTCAAATGAGGCATCATGTGAGAGGTCATTCGAAGTCACTATGTGGAACCAGCCAACTATGGACCACGAAATCACCAGAGAAACAGCTTGGTCGTTAACCTCAGGCTCCGATGAAACTGAATTATCTGTATCTGGAAGAGGTTGGCAGCAACGCTCAGATTCGATTTTAGAGGCCAGTGAGCTTGGAAATGGGACCATACGATTAATCCTCAATGACCAAGACAGAGAGATCGACGTCAACCTGGATATTCAGAAAGCATGGTTGAATGAGTCTTGGAATGGAACTGGCCTTTCCAGCCAAGAGTTTCAANTGGAAGGTTCAGGAACAATACGAATGATCCTTTTTGATGGGTTAGAGGGCATATCGGTTGATGGAACGGTTAGAGATGCCAAATTCATAAGAACACTGGAAAATGGGAGAGTCACAGAGCATTTGGAGATCGAAGCGAACGGTTCACTGGTTCTGAATTCAAATGAAGAGGGNTCTCTTGATATCTCGGGCGATATATCCTTATTGAGGTACGAAACTACNGATGTAGACGGTGAACGAGTCTTTCAGGATATCTGGATCGAGGCAATGGCCNCCGCGCTGATTGAGTTTGACTCAGATAGGATAAACTTCGAACTTGATGAGTTCATACTTAGGGAGCGTTGGGAAGGAGATCAGCGTGTTGAGCAACATCAGAGATTCAGAGGAGAAGGCGATTTTGATGTCTTGATTGAGGATGAGAATGGCATCCAGATCGAGGTAAATGGAACCATTGAAGAGATTTACAATGAACAGTTAGACGGGGTAATAATCGCTGACACATTTATTCTGGATGGCATTTATTCTGGTACCGCCTCTGGGACCTTTGGATCAGTCAGACAAATCGTGGATACCGGCGTGCAAACCAATTCTTCTGGAGTTGACCATGATGTGATTGTTATTCGTGATGAATATTGGTTCAATGTCTCAGGATCCTCATTCACAATTCCCGGTCAGGAGCTTTATTCCGAACACAATCTAACCTACATCTACACCTCTCCTTACATTGACTGGGAATCTCCAGTAGTGAGATATCGATATGTTGAAGATAACGGAGAAATCAACAATGAATTCCCCCCTGACTCTCCAAGAATACTCAGTCCTATGCCCCCAGAGGCTGTTTCTGTTCTTTCTTCGAATGTGACTAGAGAGTCTGGGTTGGTGCCTGATGTGTTAATTGAGGGGGATAGGATAGATTTGGTACACGATGGCCGGTTTTCTATGGCTGTTGAAGTACAAAATATCTCGATCGAGGATATCGATGGCCACGAGGTCAGGTCGGCAAAATGGATCGGAACATATCCTGGAGGAGGACAAGCAAATGGCTCCACAGTAAATGAAGGGATCCTAGCAGGATTGCTGATTCATTGTGAGCGTACGATTCCTGTGCCCTTTTCAGAAGATGATGGCTCGTCGATATTTAGGGAAACTCAGACGGTCGACAGGGTGCTAAGGCCGTCAGTGATCACTGCCGCCGAGAATACTCTCCCTGAAATTTCCAGCGTTGCCTACAGGGAGGGGATATGGCGCGGTGAGGGTGACAATGTACATCTTGAAATCACTATTATTGATCCTGATACCGACATAGTTTCGGTCAAAATAGATCTCCATGGAGAGGATTGGGGGGTATTGGAACTTTCAGATTCGGGCTTATCAGGCGACCTTGTCGTACATGATGATGTATGGACCGCCCAGGTCAACTCCTCAGGACAATTCTATGGAGCCCTGGAAGCCACAATTTACGTGGAGGACATTTGGGCGACAATATCCGAGAATGTCATACTGAATATCACCAACCCAGGTCCGAGAGTAATAGACGTCGATAGATCACCAAATCGGCTGTTTCGCGGTGAAGAGTTCTTTATTTCGGTCAATGCAATGGATATGCATGGAATCGATACAGTTAGCATAGATTTACAGTCATACGGCGGGGATAAGATCATCCTTGAATCGAATGGAGAAACGTGGTCAGGCAGCGCTTTAATGCCAAACGGAGTTAGTCCAGGAAAGGCGTCGTTCCCCATAGTGCTTGAGGACTCATTCGGAGCAAGAACGATCTACACTGGCGTATTGGGAGATGACGTCTCTTTCATCGTACTGAATGAACCCCCTATGATTTCCCCTACGATACTGATAAGGGGAGATTCGCAAACCATGGGAGAGGAATACCTAGAATCCGTACTTTTACCAGTGTCAGGGAACCCCCTTCGACATATCATGGAGGTAAGTGTGTTTGATCCAGACGGTGTTTCCGTGGTACAAACAAAAATAGGTCGACTGGCCCCAATCGGATCCTCAGAGTCATGGCTGAATATGAACGATAATGGAATCGATGGCGATAGAATAGCAGGGGACGGAGTATACTCGCTCGAATTGAACGCGCGAACCTCCTTGGAGCCCGGCACCATGGAAATAAGAATCAGAGCGACTGATATCTATCAGTCTATGACCCCTCTTGAAGAACAAGACCATCAGATTACACTTGTCAGGGAGGAATCACCAGATTCTACTAGCTGGCTGGGGGGCAACGCCGACATATTGGCGGTCGTAGTCGCTGCATTGTTGATGATGGGTGCCATAGGTGCGATAATCAGAGTTTTCATCTCCGACGAATCAGTCGTATAGATGGTGCGAGCGCCGGGATTTGAACCCGGGTTCCCACGTTGGCAACGTGGGGTGATAACCACTACACTACGCTCGCAGTGGGCTGAGTGTCCGGAACTTGCCTTTTCTATGCGTCGGTCGAAGCCTTGTGTGTAATCTTCGAGATTCGAAGCATAATTTCATCTCTGGTGTTTCTGAAGAATTCAAGATCTTTGCCAACCGGATCTTCCAACTCCCAATCTTCGTCGATAGGTACGTTAGGACATGAAACACCACATCCCATACTGATAATCAGGTCATAATCACCCGGATAAACGAGATCAATTGACTTTGGAATAAGGCCTTCCGATGAGTATCCGCCTTCGATCAGTGCCAATATAGCATTTTCAGAGACGATGTTACCAGGTTCTGTTCCCCCCGAATATGCCTCATAATCGTGGTATCTTGCAATTGATTCTGCCATCTGACTCCTACATGTGTTTCCCACACACAAGAAAAGCAGCTTCATATCATTAACAAAGGGACATAAGATACTTGAATATCACGTATAGAATCATACACACTGGCAGACTCAGTTTGAAGTATCTGTGTCGTTGTGGTCATCCATGGCAGAGGGCCCTGTTTCATATCACTCCGGCAATCAAACCCGTGATAATGAGAAATCTACTGCTACAAATGAACAGGCTGCACAAATGGAGCAGGCATACGCTCAGATGCGTCGGAAGATGCGAATGGAAGAGATGGATAAGTCGATTAAACACAAGATAATGGTACTATCAGGTAAGGGCGGTGTTGGAAAATCCACTGTTTCTGCTGGCTTGGCTCTCACTCTAGCACGTAGAGGAATGTCAGTCGGGATCATGGATATCGACATAACCGGCCCAAACATCCCTAAGATGCTCGCACTAGAAGAAGCAGAATTACACGTCGAGGAAGGACAGATATTTCCTGCCATAGGCCCTGAAGGAATCAAGGTGATTTCAATGGCATTCTTAATCGAAGATCCTGACAAGCCTGTCATATGGAGGGGACCCATTAAACTCGGCGCGATTCAACAATTTATAGGAGATGTAGCGTGGGGAAAATTGGACGCACTCATTATCGATTTTCCCCCCGGAACAAGTGACGAACCACTCACCGTCTCGCAGAGCCTTCCAGGAATTGATGGCGTAGTAATTGTGACGACTCCACAAGAAGTGGCTCTACTCGATAGCAGAAAGTCCATAAATTTCGCAAAGACGGTCTCTCTTCCTGTGATCGGTGTAGTTGAAAATATGAGCGGTTACACCTTGACTGGATCTGCCCCAGCCGGATCATCAGTGACAATAGACGCACCAGGAGGTGTAACCTTAGAGCTAGAATCGGACGAAAACGGGAGATGGGAAACCGTTCTGGATGTTTTCAAATCCGGTGGGGGAGAAGAAGCAGCCAAAGATTTGGAAGTTCCATTCCTGGGGAAGATTCCTTTCGATCCAGGAGTTGTCAGGGGCGGCGATGATGGAGTACACCGTATCATCGCAGATCCTGAAGGAGCAACTGCAAGATCCTTTGTCGATGTAGTCGACAAGATAATGGAAGTAGTCGAAGCTACAGAGAGAACGCCCGTCAACATTCGCTAAACCCCGCTCATAGGGGTTCCATTCATGATGTGGACACGGGCACACAGGCTCGTAACATGGCGCAGACGGGCATCTATCTCACTTGGGTCACCGCAGCAATACTCTGCAGTGTCGTGTTGATGCCGTTGTTCAGACCGAGATTCATTCGACACTCTTGGAGCGCCTATGTGGACATGTTCCGTAGATATTGGTTTCACATGGCCATAGTCTTCTCTGTGTATCTTTGGAAAGACCCGCTTGACCAAATAGACAGGGCTCTTATGGCTAGTACAAGAATCGAAATCACCCCATACATCTACGCTATCGAGGGCGATGTTGTTCTCTGGGTTCAGGATGCCTTTCAATCCGAATTTCTTACTGTGGGACTTACCCACTTCTACGTCATGGGATATATGACTGTAATATTCTCATCTTTCATTTATCCGATCTACGCTGATGACAGGTACATGGCAGACAGGGTATCACTGACAATGTTCTACGTCTACATCTTAGCCGTGCCATTCTATCTCTTCCTGAACGTGCGAGTCACAGGCGATGTAATACCTGGTATGGAAACATTAGCCTACGACCTGACCCCGGAGATTAGGAACTGGTTCGCAGGCATTGATCCGTTCACCAATGGGATGCCAAGCCTCCATGTTGGAATGCCCGTTGCCATCTGGCTGGCTTTTATCAGATGGGATGATGATGGGAGATGGAACAGATTCACCAACCTACTCGGCGTATTCATCCTCGTAACAAGCTTCACGATCGTGTATCTCGGTATCCATTGGATTGCTGATATACTCGGAGGCGTAATAATCGCGCATCTTGCAGTAACTCTCGCTGATAAAACCAGAAAAGGCGTTTGGGGAGCCTTTGATGAACGTTTGATAGGACGACGATTCGCCCTATTGATTGATAATCCGAAACTAGCTATGAAGAAGGCAAGAAAAATAATCTCAAGAGCCTTGAGACCATATCGGCAGGCTTCCAAGAAGCAGACTTCGGCTGCCATAGTCGCAGTTCTCTTCCTGACAACGACCATACTCGTCTATGATGCTACACACCAATCATTTCCCTTGGAGGGCGTCGAATTCCCATCAGAGGCAACAGG
>PBBV01000020.1 GCA_002717835.1 Methanobacteriota archaeon | reverse complement strand
GCCAACATTATACCGACCACAACGAATAATGCTGCAGAATTGTTTGAGACGTTCGATATCGTTGTCATGGGCGGAACCAAACCAGGACACACTACCGATGCAGTAAGCGTCGCCTTTGCAAGGGACGCTGGTTCAGCCCATGTGATCATCGCAACCAATGTATCTCATGTCTACACTGCAGATCCTCGCAAGAACGACGATGCTGAACCTATCGAATCACTCACGCTTACAGAACTCCAGAACATCACTGGAAAGGAAGCATTAGGACCGGGCCAAAGTGCAGCAGTGGACCCAATTGCAGTCAATTGGGCCATTGAGTGTGGGTTGAGGATTGGCGTTCTTGATGGTCGCGACATCCGTCGAATTGAAGACGCATTAGAGGGACGGCCGTTCGAAGGAACCTTGGTTCAACCGGAGTGATTCGATGGTCGATGCATCAGCCGTGAAGCAGAAAGTCAAGAACATGCCAAAGCGGTCGAAAGCATTGGCGCATACACCATCACACAAGCATTGCAGAGTTTGTGGCATCGATATCCCTTCGAAATCTGAGGAACGTGTGTGTAAAGACGCAGATTGCGTCAAGAAATACGAAAAAGACGAGAAGAACAAGGAGCGTATGAGAGTATGGATGATGATCTTCTTCGGCATCTTCGCCTTCTTGACAGTTCTTCCAATTCTTGCTCGCTTGATGTAACATCAGCGCGAACGATGCCAACCCTCGGGCAACGTCAGTGGATCGACAATTTGTGAGGCTTTGACCTTTCGAACGACCTCCAGCCGCAACGCGTCCAGACCAACGTTTTCCAACGCACTCATCGTTGGACGTCCTTCGTCATCGTAAAGCAACGGCAACTTCGGCTCTCCTTGTGAACCGTGTTCTCTCCAGCGTTCTTCCGATTCTTTGACGACGTCCCAATCCTCTGGAAATGGGTCCAAAGCATCTGCCTTTGAACTCACTACTAGCAATTCAGTACCAGGCAAAAGGCGTTCCACATCCTCCATCAAACTCATTTGATCTTCCCAAGACATGCCACAGGTTTCTGTGCGGTCAATCAAGAACAACACCAAACTACCAACATGCTCCAACGCAGCAATGGCCTGCAACTCAATTGAGTTGCGTTCATCCATCGGTCGATCGAGTAGACCCGGGGTGTCAACCATTTGATGCGACAATCGTCGGTGAGTGAAGTGACCGATGTGAATCTGTTTGGTTGTAAACGGGTAATGATTGACTTCCATTTTTCCAGAGGACAACGCACTGATAAATGCAGACTTCCCAACGTTGGGAGCACCACATACTACGATGACTGGTAAACTGTTATCGATTTGTGGAAGTGCTTTCAGTATCTCTCGTGATTCATTGAGCCACTTGAGTGAAGGACCAACTCGTCCCATAATTGAACCGATCCGGCCGTACGCTTCTCTTCGTGCTTCATGCATAAGTTCAATTCGAGCGGTCCGTACAATCTTTCGATTGTTTTGGGTCGCAATACGCTGAACTTGAGAAGCCCCCCATTGCAGCATGGACAAATGATGTCGGTAATCATCAGTACCAACACATGCCTCAATCATTGCAACGTCGAATTGAGGAGATTGATCAAGTGAGGGCCATGTTCGTACAGTCTCTGTCAACATTGTATGGATGATGTCTGCAGCCGTTTGGACCATTCTGGTCATTTGTTTTCGAGTTCGAAAAACACGGTTTGGGTCATCCACACGGTCTGCAGCCTTCCGAGCCCGTGAGAACGCCTTGTCGAGAACTTCGTCCTCGAACAGGACCGTTGGCAGTTGCCTCCATGTGACTTTCATGTGAACCCCGATTCAAGCGGAGTGCCAACCCTTCATGAACCCATCACCCTGTTTGAGGCATCACCAAAGATATTGCACATGGTTATGTAGGGCCGCCAACCAGACCACATCATGCCGAAGAAATCAAAGAAGGTTGACTTACCAAGTTGGGCTGTTGGATTGTGGAACGATTTGGGTTCACCCACACTTGATGATGTTCAGGGCGTTCACAATGGTGGTCTCCTCGAGCGTCGAAACGGACTGCGAAGGGACGACCTGATTGAGATCCTCATCGATGCAAGAGCGCTTCTTCCGGATTCAGACCCATGGATTCGTGGGCGATTGATTTCCTCTGGAAAGACAAGCCTCGAGATTCTTGATGGTGATGGTGTGCAACGATTCATCGCACGAGACACGATTGTCCAAATCGTACTTGTTGCCCACACCCGGCCAGCATACATCGATGACAAGGAACTTCTAGCCTTCGAGCGAGAGGACATGAAACGACGTTCAACACTCCACGAAAAAGTAGAGAAAGAAACCGCTGGAAACGATGATGCTCACCTTTGGGGGTGAAGAATTGTCCAACGTTGATGGCAAAAGGTCTCGACTACATGCAGACCAAATACAACCGCTCTTAGCCCAGATTTGCACAACGCACGAATGGGAATTAATCGATAATCATCACATAGAAGCGACATTCTTGTTTGACGATTTTCTAGGAGCGCTTGGTTTTGTCAACTCAGCCGGTGAAGTTTGTGAGCAAGAGAATCACCATGCAGATTTTGAATTGGGCTGGGGTCGTGCTAAAGTCATTATCTGGACCCATGATGTTGATGGTTTAACAGAGTCAGACTTCGTACTTGCATCCAAAATAAACGACGTGTAGTGGTGTTGTGATGACAACGTTCCAGCAGCACTTGATTTCACGCAGGACCATCTACAAATTCACGGATGAAGAGGTCTCTGCCGACATTATCGACCAAGCACTTGAGGCCGCTGCGGCTGCTCCATGCCACAAACATACGCATCCATGGAGATTCTACTCTATTGGAGAAAAAGCACGAACCTCTTTGCTTCCTGATGTTAAGCGATTGGCAGAAATTAAATCGAGAAAAAAGGGATCGCAGCGTTTGGAAGAGGATTTGCAACGAGCTGTTGAAAAAATCCTTACTGTTCCGGTCCTTTTCGCCATCACATCAAAACGAAATCCAAGCGATTTGTTTCGAGAAAAGGAAGATTATGCCGCGACGGTGTGTGCACTTCACAACATGGTGCTGTCGTTTTGGGCAAACGGTGTCGGTTCAATGTGGTCTACGGGTTCGATTACACGTGAAGAACAAACCTACCAAAACCTTGGGATTGACTCTGAAAAAGAAGAAATTATTGGTTTCTTGAAGGCGGGTTACCCTCAGTCCATACCGACTGTACGAAAACCCCATTTCAGTGAATTAACCTCAAACTTACATTGATTGAAGTTGCACGAACAAACCCTCACACGAACATAGTTGCTGTGTTATTCATTTTTCAACTCCAATTTACTAACACCCAGCATCAGGAATATGTGCTTTTATTGTAAAGAACATTATTTTCAAAGCGACCTCACTGTTATCGTATGTAGCAACTGGTGCTGGTGGTGCAGGTTTGTTAACGTTGTTTGCGTCACCATCATTGTCTTGGTCTTCATCCGGCAAGTTTCCAGCATCAACTCCAGCAGATAAACCCTTTTTATCCGTATTGACTGCGACTAGTTCTTTTTTCCCGAACGAAAATTTGTTGATAGCGGAATGAACTGCAAATTTGTATTTGCCATACTTCGAGAAGTCACTCTCCCGATCGCAGAACATCATTCTACCCGCACCACCATCCGGATCATCCTCAAATCCTATCATATTGACATAAAACACCTTATCCAGCGTAATTGATAATGTGACTGTAATCTTAGGTGTCCAGCAGGCACCGAATATACAAATCTTAAACAATGTCACAGACAGTTTAACCTCAGCCTGGAAAACGAACTCTAAATCGATGATTAACGTGCACATTGGCCCATCAGGATTATCTTTTTCGCCTGTGAGGCAATCCAATTCCAAGCCCAAAAACACACCAACTTTCATTGTAAACTCAATATTCAGAGTGAATGGGCTGTCGTACAATCCACTGAATTTCCTTTTATTTTTCTTGTTATCATCGGCATTCTTTTTGTGAGACTCTGCCATTGAGGTGTGATGTGCGTGGTCGTCATTGTGTTCATTTAACTTATCCAACTTAGGCCCATTTTTCTTATTCCACAATCGCTTGCATGTGTTATAATCTGTGCCATACTTTGCTTGCATGCCTTCACAATAACCAGTCCTCTCAGTTCTGATTGCATTGGCATTGCTAAGGGATTCCTCCGCTTTTGCATCTTCTTCAGCCGCAGCTGCGGTGGCTTCGGATTGCTTTTGTTCAAAATCCTTTATGACATCAAATTTATCTTCCTCCTTAACCGTGAGTTTTATTTCCAAGACCCATTCTACACCCACTGCCATCGATATCTGGAAATTCACGCCCATTGGATTTGCTTTTTGTCTATCAATTTGATAATTCATACTCGGTGGACAAATTCCTGTTTCTTCTTGGGCTCGAGTCATAATTGCTGCAAACCGTTCACCGGTTTCAGTCGGTTCAAGAGTCTCGTCGTAATTGTTGAGAGCGTGATTTAAATTCTCCGTGTAAGAAGTTAGTAGAGAAGGCCGTGATTCCATCCCGGTCCCGTAATAGATTGGAGAACAGGCGGCTACGTTGTTTACCAAGCCAATTTCAAATCCAAAGAAGAGGTAAAGATGCATCTCCCTGCTGAAAATCGGTTCTATCCCATTTGCTTCAGCAACTTTTCGCTCAGGACCTTGACACTCAACCCCTTCGCAGGAGTACCCATTTGGATAGATGTATTGCTGGAAGGCTTGGAATTGAGGAATATATCTCCCAATATCGAAGTCAAATTGTAGTGTGAAGGTAGACCACCAACCAATGAAATTATTATCCATGTCATCAATCATTGCATCTAGTGCACCAGGCACTGCAAGAATTTCTTGTAGACAATATGGATCAACATCAGCAGATGAGCTCTCTGATGACGACGATGTCGGAGGAGGGGCAAGGCAGTATTTCTCAAAGAAACGTAAACTCAAGAATACTTCACCCTCAAGTACTGCTTTGTAATTCACTTGTCCGTTCATTATTGACCCAACGAATGGGATTTTTACGTATATTCGCAGATTGGATTGAAGTGGTTCGTCTTCCCAGCCAATCTTAAGCAGGTCGAGATTTATTTCCGTCATATCCATTGGGAATTTCGACTTGCTTCCATCGGCATTAACTCCCGGCATTGGGAGGTGTGCTCTCGTAGTTAAAGCATTCAGCAAAACCTGAGGAACATTTCGGAAGGTCGCCCCTGTATCATCAATTGGCAAGCTAGGTGCAGCTGACTGCTTATGCGTGGCGTTTTCCCAAGGAACACAGCTAACACCTTTGGATTCAGCAACATCAAAAGCCTTCTTGTATTCATCTTCAGCAAAATTCGCAAATGGACAAGCTGCCTTAGGTTTCAAATTCACAGCATGACCCTTTCCAAACTGGATTCCTGTAAGACTAAGTGACGAGATTGCGCCCCATTCAGAACTACCAATAAAGACGATGAACTTGCCCGCAGGAACATAGAAATTTACTGCTGTTTCGCCCACGGCTTTCCCATGATAAGGCAATACGTTTGCATCCGTATCTTTATTGAATGAATACGTGAATGCATTTCCTCCTACTTGCCCGAACCCTGGCGTGAAATCGCTAATGTTGATAACAGCAGAATATACTTCAGACACCTTTTGAGGCCAAGTGAAACTGTACCAACCTTCAGCTCCGTCAAAGATCTCTAATGTGGTATAATAACCGAAATACGTTATCGCGGGGATTAACGGACTTAGCGACGTATCTTCTAATTTAATCATCTTATGCGAGTATTGTGTATTGGTCCAATTGTCAAAGTTACCAATCGAAGATAATACAGATTCCTGATCTGAGAAGAAATTTGCCGGTTCTTCTGGGCCAAAGACGATTGATCCCATGTCGTACAGCAGTTCTGTTGAAATGGTAATCATTGTGCTTTGTTCCAATCCATCCATTGGAATGGAATAGGTGGTTCCATCCATCTTGAACTTGTCAACAACAAGCTTTCGGTTTTCGTTTGCCCCGCAGCCTGCCTCATCGCGGTATTGGTCATCCGTGCGAAGATGGTACAAAAGATAACTCGGCGAATCAGACCTGGCTAAATATCGTATAGTCAATGAGTTGTGAACCGATGTGTCGTTGTTCACATAACAATCGAGCCCAAGTGAATTCGATATGACGCCAACCGGTTGGATTTGGATCTGGCTCGATGCGGCAAACTTACGAATGATTTCCCCACCGTTGTACATTTCCCAAGGCCCGTCGCCAAATTTGATTCTCCATTTCGAAGATTCTCCAGGCAAAACAATTTCCAACTCTGCCTGAATGTCAATTTCAAACACTTGAGAATCAATAATTGCTGGTTTCTGTATCGGATTTTGATTGTCCTTGTTTACGACTTGATATCGCGTCACATGGTCATCGATGTATGCTCGACCCTGATACGTACCAATTTCACGGGTTTGGCCGGCATAGTCGCTCGTTGCATCCCAACGCAGTCGCACCTTGCATCGACTCGTTGCAGGACAATTTACTGGTTGTTGCGTTTCAAAGGAGACAGGTTGAGCAGATTTACCATGTGTAAGATAAACTGAAACATCGATTAAATTCTCAACGCTCATCTCATTGTAGACAATGACATTGATGTCTGCATCATCAAATGCGCCGACCATTAACGGCGTCTCAACATCGATAATGTACATCAAGGATTCAATTCTGAATCCAAGAGATTCACCGTAATCGTCACCCCATGTTGAGGTTTTCCGGTCAAGAACCGTATCGATAGCATCAACTCTCAAAGATACAAAACCGATAGGCATCGAAGATGGTATGGTCCAACTGAGTAAGATGCTATGATTCTCGCCTGTCGGAAGACTTGCATTTTGGGAATCAAGTACAACTTCAGAAATTGGTGAACCCGCCTTCTTCTTCCCACTGAGCATAAAGGTGGATTCAAAGTTTTGATTCAGCGGGTATCCGCTCAAATTTACGCTAACGCTCAGAGAGATTGTTTCACCTTTAGTAAAGATTCCCAAGCGTTGTCGGACAGCATGCTCTTGTGTTGAATACAACAATGCGAAGGACATTGCTGAGGATAAATCGCCATCCCCTGCAAAGACAATTCCACCTCTCTGAATTGGGACAAAGGCTCTTATCGCAACATCCGCCGTTCCCCTCGAAGAACCCTCTTCGTGTATTCCAACGAACTTGTGCATATGTTTCGAGGATGTGGTCTTGACGTAGGAGTAATTTCCGCTCGGACGTTGTGTGTGATCGATACTTTCCGTTATTGGATTGTCGTAGAACGCCCCAGTGGTTTTTGTAAAGGTCGAATTAAGTGTTGATTGGATGGTATCGATTTTCAATCCACCTGTATTTTCGCCAGTAAACTTTGCAAATCCAGGATTGGATGTCGTCCCATTTTGACCCGTTTCCAATAGTTCACTAACAACCGTTTCCGCATATTGATTGGACTTCATGAATCCAACTGTTGAGAATAAGAAGTTCGGAGTCGCATGATTCGTTGCGAGAACAAGACAATGACCATTTCGAGCAATCCAATGATTAAACATCAGACCAAGCTCTGAAGGGTCAAATCCTTCATCTACATTGACAATTTTTACGGATGATGGCTCAAAACCAATGCCGTCGTCGATCTTAAGTTCATCGTTTATGGTCCTTGTACTCTCAAAGTTCTCACTGAATGTTGATGTAACATCGTGATGGGAGCCATCGCTGTCTGTTTTACCTACCTTTAGGAGATCCACAGACAAGAGTGAACGCGTATATGACTTTCGCATACTTGTATCAAGTGACATGTTTAATGACCAAATTCCATCACAGTTATCTGGAATATCTGTAATTTGGACCGCAAACACATCAACCATTGGTTCGGTGGTTGAATTTATCAACGTCTCCGGACAATCAACCGTATTCGTTGCTTCCCATTGGATGGTTACATTGAATTTTGGTTTATCACCATCTTGGATAATTTTCGCATTATCTGTGTTGTATTCAGATGAATTGTTTAATCCATTCCAGAAATACCATTCAGGAGCACTTGGGTTAGCTATACCTTTAACAGAATCCAGTTCAACAAACAAATCCTGAATTGAATTTGACTTGAGTGTGAAATTATAATCGGAATGTCCGGTGTTGGCGTGATTATTCGGGAGAATTCCTTCTGAAAAGGGTATAGAGACGTATGGCGAATGATGTTTATCGATATTGTCAACGAGATCCATGTTTGCTCTAAAGCCAATCGCATCTGACGTTTTAATTTCAGAATACCACAACTTCGGCATCATCACACTTGTAGGATCACTGAGAATCAGCATCTTGTCATCTCCACCGTGCATATAAATTCCATCCAAGCCATCGTAGAGCCGAAGCACGTTGTCTCCATCGAAGTTGTTTGGAGTGAAGGAACGTTCTGTAATCTGCACATACCCCAGTTCTCTATATTGGCTTACCAACGTATCGAGTTCGTCGGTATCAATGGAAATCTCACCGTTCAAATCTGGCAACACGTGAAGCAAACGATGGTTTTGTCGTGAAGACCAAAGAAGTTGAGCAATCAATTCCATCGAACGATTCGTCTTGGTGAAACTTGTATCTGCAAGGACAATTGAACCTGAATGGATATCAAACATACCAGGACCTACGAAACTTCCTGTGTCCGTCTCATTTTGGTAGACTGAATACATCCAATCAAGATCTGTGGGGGAAAACAGCCCATACTCCAATTCTCGTGGGATTTTAGGCATTGTTGAGGGCAGACTGTAATCACTATCATACAGGAATTCAAACAAATCGCTTCTTAGTTCGAAGTCATAAGTTGAACTTTCAATGATACCCTCTTCATGAACGTCGTACAACGGTGGCAACTCATCGGGGAAAAGTCTGTTTAGTCCGGAGAGGAAAATATTCATTGATGGTAGAACCAAATGATTCTCAGAACTGGATAACTCTTGTTCTATGATTCTATTCGGATGAGATGAATTTTCATTTAAGAAACCGTCAATACACACGAAATGACCTATTTCGGATTGTGTAGCATTTAGGTTTTGACAGTAGTTTGAATTATTTTTTGAGACGCCGCTATCCAAAGCGTATATTACCATTTTTTGATTGACTGGTGTAAACAGCATCTTTGGTGGCTCGGGATCCACATGCTGATAACGCGTACGACTTCCGAAACAATTCTCATATCCTGCATAGTAAGTATGGTTGCCATTGGAGCCGTAATCGTTTACACATACTGGAACAGCTCCTGGATGGTCTGCTGGAATCGTTTGAATTGAGCGTGATCCTGGATCACAGCGGTTATCAGTAACGTAAATTGAATTCTGGTCAAGAATACAAATAATCGGTGCAAGAGGTTTCTGTATCGAGATATCTGTATAGATATCTGCCAATGGGGAATCCATTGAAAGGGAAATATGCGTGAATGGTTGTCGATAGTCAAGTGCGAGTGTATTCTTGTTGTGTGCAAAGAAATCGCCAAAGTCTGCAAGATAACCCTCAACATCGAGGTCTATTTGGTTCAAAATACCGATGTTTGGATCTTGAATTGCATGGACGTGATCAATAACTATATTTCTCATCTTTTGGGTCGGAGTGATCTCAAGACGATAATTCTCACATTCGTCAGCCGAAGCATCAAAATCAGTTTCATTATTGGTGTTTACGCGATTGATGTAATAACTTGGAGGAGCATTTGAACTACTTTCATCCGTCCAATCGAAATCCGATAACGAGAGTGAGATTGGGTATGATGTACCAATGTCTAAATCTGAAAAGTGCTGTTCCAGCATTGAAATGTTTCCTGATGCTATGCCTTGCGAATTCAGACACTGAAGTGTGACAACTGGTTTGTTTGCATTGTTATGATTCAAACTATGCGCACTGGAAATTGTCATCCAGAAATCGATGCTCAAGTGCGATGAGGCATCAAATGTCGTGTTAAACTTCGAACCATGCTTCAATCCAAGCCCAGTGTTATCGAATATTCCACGTGTCCAGTAGTAGCCTTCGCCTGAGACTGTTCCCTTTTCACGGTGAGTTGATGTATCAACCGGTTCAAGGAGATCATATTCAGTGAATGTTATAGCCAGTTCATTTGTTGATACAATGTTAATGTTGCTCGGAGTATGATGGACATCAGGCCTTAATTGCAACGAAATAATGTTATTTGCTGCAACTGCTTTGAGGTGCGATGATTGGTTGTTTATTTGAGAAGCAAGAATTGCTGTGGTCATCTGAAGGTTGTCCTTCAATGGCATCCACGTATAGTTATTTTCTTCTTCAGTCGAAAATTCTCGAGGCTGCGTAATCATTGTGAAGCGTTCTGCAATACCTGAATCATAGGAAATCTGTAGTTCTACAGGGTGTTGCTCAGGATAGTTTGCAAGATTTGGCGTAACTTCGAGGAATCCAATCTTGATGAGTTCGAAGTTGAATAAAGCACTTGATAGTAACTGAGGCTGCGCTCCTGTAATGTATCGATCAGGCATTGGTAGCGTTCCTTGTGAATTATAATTTACAAGAACCGAATTTTCAACATTGGACATGATCAATTGATCAAAATCATCAATTTCATTCACTTCAACAAACCTAAATTGCCCAATAGCCTTGTAATTTTGAACCATGGAGACGAGATTTTGATTGTCCTGATTGGATATAGCGTCCACTCTAAAACTGAATGAGATATCACTTAACCCTGGAGGCGTCCAGTGCAATGAATCGCCCAGAACATAACCATCACCTGAATTTATCACGGTCACTTGTTGAATGATGATGCCATAATCCATGACTACGTTTATTGGGTAATTTTCAATACCAGGTGGGAGTGTTTGATCGCCTGAAGTCGTTTGGAGAGATATAGCATCGCCATATTCGTAGGAATAATCATTTGAACACTTTTGTGTAATGAGATTCATTAATTGGACTTTTCCTCCGCTTGTAGTGGTCGATTCGATATCGAGTGTGATACTATTTCCATCATCATCTGAGATGGTAACTGTTTCACCTACTGAAAAACCCGATCCGCCATCGGCGATTTGGATATTGATACTGGCAATTTGATTGGTTGACATATTGGTTACGTTGACATACAAATCGGTTACAGTTCCGTTACTATAAACCTGAATATTCTCTGTGTTACCACCGTTCCAAGTAATCGATGAACTGCTATTTACGGTAATTACATCCACCACTCCAGTTTTTATCTCACTTGCTGTAAGATTAACGCGGCATTGATGATTCGCTGAATCTGCTTGTGAGTTTTGTACGAGAAGATAATCGCCTGTCTCAAATTGAAGATTTGAAGTGTTTACTTTCCAGCCATCAATGTCTACAAGCGAGCTCACATTTGCCCCGTTTCGTGCCACGGTGATGTTCGCAGTAACGTCACCTGTACCGCTACCGCCATGAAGTCTCATATCTTGGTATTCCTTTGACGAATCATGTACATATGGTTCTAAATATTGCGTCCTTCCACCTGGATTTCGGTTGTTCGAATCGATGTTTAACAGACTCACCATACCTGTTGCATTGGCCGTAGTACCAGATGAATCAAAGATAATGCGATCTCCTTTATTCAGATTGACTTCGGCAGTCCCAGTCACTATATTATTCAATTTTGAAAATGAAATATTCTCATCTTGGAGGACTTCACCGTTTGACCTGTGAATATTCACAACCCTGCTTGTAAAAGTTGAATCCTCAGTGAAAATACCGCTTCGTTCGACACAATCAGTGTTTAGATTGAATTCTTTATTATCGTGGGGAGTTATATTAATCACTTCACATGAAGTTTTTTGTCTCACATTCAAAACATAAACCACTTCAGGATTCCAGTCGATTGTCGCATTAACGACGTCGACGATGCCATCAATGGATTGAACGATGTAGAGGGGGTTCGAGAAATCGAGATTCACTTGTGTTATTGCACCATCTCCAAAGGGGAAACGTTCCACAACAGAACACCCTAGATCGGTATCGCCATTTGTCAACAAGGATTCACTAATCAATGATTTTCGAGCGAACGACGTAGCCTCGAGTGCAAAAACGTTCGAATTTTGATTGGGCTCCCAGTCAAGATGTGTTGACCAAGTCAGTGGACCTGGGAGACAATCTGCATCATGCGTCGCAGGTAGTGAGTAATTATTGAGCATTGAATCAAATCCATGATGGTTGAAGTTGAGTCTCTTTTGAGGCCAATCGGATGCATCATTCGTTACAAATTTAAATGGATGAGGACCCAAGTTCACGAAGTTAATGTTGCTTTCACTGATGTATGAGCCTAATACGCTCAGCCAATATTGAGCTCGCTCGTAGTCTTGTTGAGAAGGTTCTCTTTCAGAGTTAACCTCAACGATTTTATTTGAAATTGATAATTTATCAACCAACATATTTGAGAATGTGAAGGTCTCTAGTTCTCCAAGTTTAGAGGAATTATCCCAGCCCGCAATCAACAGACCTTTGTTCGGTTCTTCACCTGTTTTATGATAATAGATGTTGCTGGTTGATAATGGGTACGGATTTTGATTACTGCGAAGTTCGACATGCTCATCATTGACGAGTAGAGACAATTCGTTGTCTTCAAGATTCACATAAACAGAGTACCATTCATCTTGGGAAATAACTCCGTTAACGGTTGATAAAACAAGATATTGATCTGAATCCAAAGCCAATTCAAACGACAAGCTGCCATTAGAATCCACATACAATTTCCACCCACTATCTTTGCTGGCGTTGTGCCCATAAGAAGCTATCAAATTTTTGCCACTTGTATTGAATTCATCGAAGAGGAACGAAATATGAAATTGCAATGTATCTTGTACAGAGAAAACACCTAATGGGGCGTGTTGTATAGCATCGTGATAGGAATGAAACGTTTTTGCATTTTGTGTTGAAAATCCCACACCACCAAGCTTGAGATAGCAACTCGTTGAAGAATCGCAAACGACTTCCGCTCCATAATCCGTTATACTGGCATAATCACCATCGCCATCAAACAAAATCGATGAAACCCCGTATTGATGTCTGGAAGTATACGCTGGGTTTCCGAAAATATCAGCATCGTTGTTGTATCTTGAGTTGTCTTGGATGGATGTTGGACTGGATGAAAAACCCTCGATGTTCCAATTCCCAAGATATTGATCATCCTCCAGTGGTATCGTGAGGTAATTCCTTGGAATTGGAATTGAATCGCCCATGAGATTGATGACTGTAGCACCATATTCTGCTGACTGTACCACTTCTTGGAACTCTTGTGTAGAATTTATAAATTCGACCTCATATTCATCTTTGTACGTTTTATACAATTCTTGTGAAACGAGAGCTGTGTCCATCATGAGAGTTGAAGAGGCATCAAATGCGTTGAGCAAGTAAATTTTATCCGAATCATACTCATTCAGCCGATAATCTTCGTGAATGATTCGGACGTTCGAAATGACATCACCATATGTAACGGTGAACATCGATGACGCAATTTCACTGCTCATAATGTTCGTTGCATTTGCCCCAAAGCGACTTTCTGATTTTCCAGAAGAATGTGGAATAAAATCAGCAACAAGGAAGTATGTATGGTCCGGATAAAGTGTCGGTATTCCTGTATCACCATACATACATTTGATGTCGCTCATTTGCGCATTTGGTTTGACGTTGAATTGAAATGTTAGATCGGATTTAGCTGGAATCATGGTGTTATTACACATGACAGCGGATTGAAGCGTGGAGGTTGTCAAGTCGATTGCGGTGATTTTAACCTCACCTTCTAACGCTGTGTCGTATGGATTATAGAAATCCATTCGGATGGGTACAGACTCATCATACTTGAAAAAGCGGTCCGATTGATTCACCATCACGTTGGTGATGATCGGTGGACGGACTCCGAGTTTTAACTCGACATTGTTTCGAATTGATTCCCCACCACTGTCCATTGCATTGCTCCATGAAACCGCCTCTCTGGTAATTTCATCCCCTGTTTCGTCGCGATATTCAATGGAGTAACCTTTGTCACCATTGTTGATGAAAACAATGTCTTGTGATGCAAGAGGATTCATCGCTTTAACCAATGGGTACTGATTGTTTATTGTGTAATTAAACCAGTAGCTTGTTTCGTTTGAATCTGAAAAATAGAGGTTGAAATTGTTAGTTGCTTCTTCGAAAGAATATGTTGTTCCATTTTCAAATAATCGAGGAGTTTCATTCGCCTCGCATCGAAGTACACCGACGAAGCTATTGTCAGCAGTATGAACTGTCTGAATGAATGACTGGTTACAACGGTTCTCTGATACAATATTTCCAAGGCGAGGGTCAACAGAAGTAATCTCTATTCTGTCAACTGCCTTTTGGGCTTTAACCAATAGTTGATCGCCATAAATGTAACTTGAATCTTCAGTCAAGGTGGAGAAAAGCATCAAATCAAACTCTCCTCCGTACCTCGTATCAAGGAGTGTACCACTTGTTGGAAGATTTAATCCTGCACCCCATGAATTAGTTTCAATGAACCTTCGGCTATCATTTCCTTCAAGGATTTGTAATAACTCTTCTTGATTGCTATTCTTGTCATAGATATGGAGCCAAACGTCTTTGTTTCCTCGGGCATCAAGGCCGCCAAAGGTAAGATTCACGATAGGATAGGGCAAATTCAATTCAAACTTGAGAGGGTCGATGTAGTACTCACTGTAACGTGGTTGGTCGCAGTATACTTCGATTGAGAGAACCTCTTCATCATCCAACACGGAGTTCATGTTTTGATCATAACCTTCCAACAATGAGACGCCAGAACCAGAATAACAAACTCCTGTTTCCTGATTGACGATGACTGGATAAATACTCATATCGGATAGATTTCCATAATCTGAACACTCAAATCGTTGTTTGACAATTTCATCCGTTTCAATATTGCCATCGACGTTATGATCAAGGCCCTGCACGGTCATTGCGATCGATTTGTCGCAAGATTTGAGATAGGATGCCAAGGAAGAGTGATTCGTTTTGAACACCTCAAAGTTGATTTCAGATGAGAGGGAAAGCAACGTTCCTTCGACCGCCAAACCAGGATAAGTCAATAACGTTTCAGAAATATCTTCATCAGGTTCGTTGTAAAACTCGATTCCTGCTTCAGGGGGATTTTCGTACTCAATCATATGGTAGTTATTGTTTGAGTTGAACTCTTGACCCTCGTATTCCAAGTCTGCTTTAGCCATCATCGAACTGGACAATGGTGTGACGAACATGACAATAACCATCAATGCCAAACCCATTGCTGTTCTACGATGCAATGATTTGTTTGCAAGGATGAAGAGGCACATAAGGCCGGCAAGAATTGCAATTACACCAAGAACTGTGAAATCTACCCCACCGTCTTTTTCATCAATTTGAACGACTGGACCGGCATCCGGAATTTCAGGATTCTCCTCATTGATTTCAGCATCATACTGAATATTAACAGGAATACTGAAATCACCTGCAGTAGAAAGAACGGAAATCTCTTCGACATATTTACCTCCCAATTCCGAGGTGAAGTGAACCCAAAATGTGACCGATTCACCTGGTTGAAGTCGGAATTCGGACAATTGTATAGCGAGATTTTCCGAACATCTCAATTCACCGAAAACTTCGACTTGGCCTATGTTTTCAATGACCACTTCATCGATGAATCCAGTCGATGAGATGGCCATCTCGATCTCATTTGGAGTGGTGGCAATGCCACTCGGAATGATAAAATCATTTGAATCATCGAACTCTAGACTCGAAAAAGCAATGAACATACCCGTGTGATCATGCCAAATCACTCCAAGTTTGTCGTTACCATACGAACCACTTGGATTGTATTCATCTGTGTTCCAAACAGGTAGTTGGTGCAGAATATTGTTGTCAAAAAGGTTCGAAACCCAAATGTTGCTGAATGACGAGTACTCTGAATCAAATTCTTTGTTGTAATCCCTTAGAGAAGAGAAGACGACCATGGGCTCATCGGCATGACTCACGAAAAAGGGATCTGCGTCAACTGTAAACGTGGAAGTCATCGGAATAATTTGAGAGAATATACCCTCGCATTGGATTGCAAAAACCACTTCTTCATGCTCAATACCAGCATGCTGTGCAGGGGGTTTGAATTGATTTGAAATCCAAGCGACATACAAACATCCGTCGCGCCATTCTACAGAGGGGGAATGTTCACTGGTAAATGCCCCTCTTGAAGGGACATCAAGTGGTGCAAGCGAAGACTGATATACAGATTCATACACAAAATGTGTCAATCCTCGATTGTTGCCCTCCGTCACGGACCACACTGCATGTACAATGCCTTGAGAAGAAATGTCNAGATCATAATCCATTGGCAATTCGCCTGAATCAATATGAATGATGGTCTCAGATAGCCAATTCGCTCCATCAAATGTCGAGCGGAGAACCAATTCCCAGTTGTGTTCAGTAACCCGTATCGTTGAGAGGTACATCATCTCGTTGTGATCGACGATGCGCGGAGCCAANTCATTCTCNAGGAGAACATAACTTTGAGCCAAATAACCCGATTCATCAACCGTCGTAAAGATGGTTGATTCCAATGAACTGAGAGCGATGTACCACGCACTGTTGTAGAAGAACAGCTCCGAATCCCCATTATATTCTTCCAAACCACTTATCGGTGAAATTCGAGTGGGGTGGGTCCATGTTTCAGTTGTTGGATCAGAAACTTCGGCAAAGACCGATTGTTGGGTTGAGACTGCAGCCAAAAGGAAAACTGCAACAATGACTCTAAATCTCATATTCATTCCTCCTCGTCATGATGCTTATCGGAATTTTTTGTTGTATGGAAGTGAGAAGATTCTTTCTTCTCATTGACGAATCTCATGACTGTGAACAACAATCCGAGAATTGCAAAGATGAACACAACCTTCCGAGGATTATTCTCGCGTTCTTCAATTTCAAAATCAACATAGTAATCGACCTGTCTACCATCATCCGAACTGGCAACAATACGGAATGCAAACGTGCCCGATTCCTGTGGAGTGCCTGATAGGACACCCGTTTCAGTATCAAATAAGACGCCCATAGGCAACTTCCCGTAGAGTTTATATTCGTCAAATTCTAATACTTCCACTGAGGGTTTAATCGATAATTTACCGCCAACCACAAACTTGTCATCAACATGGTACAATTCACCCGATTTCACAATGATTTTGTATTCAGTACTTACCTCTGTAGAGATAAAGGTATCATCTGCGAGCCTGTACTGCCAAATTGCGCTAATAGTGAAGATAATACCCCCATCTGTCGTTGTGTTTGTCGGCAAACCAGATAATGTCCCTGTGGTGGTGTCGAAGTACACATCATCGCCCAATATACTGATGTCTGGATCGATTGTAAACTGGCTGAGTTGTCCTATCTTCGATTGTGCTGAATCATTTGCGAGGTATGAACCATATGTAATATCCTGGTCTCGATACGGGTAATGAATGATATCGTTGTAATCAATGAGCTGCAAAGCAGGAGTATCGACCAAAAAATAGTCAGACCGAAGTCCTGATACAATCAATTGCAATTCAACGGTTTTGAATTGACCTGATTGCGTGTATCCTGTAATCGAATACGGGCTCGCAGAATTTGAAACAACTGAAGGCACACCTGAAATACAACCAGTTGAAGTGTTAAACTCCAAGTTCGCAATCGGTGTTGGGTCGATCTCGTAATGATCAATACTGATTTTAGTATGAGGACAAATAGGACTGCCGTCCAAGTCTTGACCTAGATGGAGATAGATTTTGTCCATTGCATAATGCAGTATCGGATTTTTCTCTACAACTGAGATGTTTTGCGTGTACATAGTTGTTGCACCTGACGAAGAATCGCTAACGCTTACTTGAATGTTTGATGTGCCAAGAACAGTTGGCGTCCCTCGAATCCAAGATGAATTATTCTCGGTAAAGAGCGTTAATCCCTCAGGAAGTTCTGATGTGCTCCATGACAGTGTTCCAGTTCTACCAGGATATTGCAATTCAAAATCAATATATTCGCCCTCTACAAACGATACACTTGTTTCATCCAATGCAAAAGATAAATCCGCTCGTATATCATGAATGTGGATGACCAATTCCATTGTAAAATTCTCAGTGTAATCTTCACTTACGATAATTTCGTAGGTGGCCTCCGAGTCTGATATAATGTCTGTAGAATTCAACTCTGGCTTCCCGCTAATAACACCTGTCGATGAGTCAATGGAAAGACCGTTAGGTAATTCAGGAATCGCGACAAAACTGAGGCTTCTGTTGTCCGCTCCAACCGGAGCGAAATCTTTCATCGTTTTATTCTTGAAAAGGTGCAGAGTTGTGTGATTATAATAGACGCTATCGAGGCTTGGATTCAAAATCGTAATGTTGAGATTGAACGAGTCTTGTTGTTGCACATTGGTCGTTCCAGTGATGATCAATCGCATGTTCATTGTGTTTGTTTTTGATATGCCAGATATCGAGCCTGTTTTCTCGTCAAACGTCAAATCTGAGTTATCCCAGTCCGATTCTGAGGANTTATCGGCGAATTGCATATCCCATTGACTGATTTTTGCGTGTGCAGTAGGAGGGTTGAAGACAAAAGGAGCTCCCAAAACAGTGCTTATTTCGATGTTGTCGTCATCGAANTATGGTGTTTCAAATGTCGGTTTATGAATACTGATTTGTATGTCTGGGTTGTTACTGTTTATGTTTTCGTCTTGAGGACTCAGCCTAACATGCAATTCAATNAGGTCATCATATGTACTGTTGTCATATACATCCCAAACCGGAGTACCAGAAATTGTTCCGTTCCCATCAATTGACAATCCGAGATGTGTGTCACTTAGACCCCATCCAATTTCCTGTTGTCCGTTTGGTAGCGTAATGTGAGCGACCCAATCACCGATATTGTTCACATTGTTTTGTAGCATGATTGGATTCATCTCGACACCACCGTATACATTCACATGATCTGTAGCATAATGAGCTTCAGACGGTGGCGCAATAACGTGAAGTGATAGAGTATACGAAGCAGAGTGTGTACTATGAGTCGATTTCGCATTGACCGTTACAGTATGCGTTCCAATATTACTTGTTTTACCCGAAATTACGCCTGATACATTGTCAATGGAAAGACCTATGGGCAATGAACCCGCTAAAATCGTCCACTTTAGAGGATTGGAGATGCGCGGTGATTCTGGGGGATAATAGATGGCTTGACCCGCAATCAACTCAACCTCCATCTTCGTTCTTTCAAAGTGTGGTATCGTAGCGTTTGTCGTGAGGTTGAATGAAGCATTAATTGTCTTATCACCCAATCCAGATGCATTTGGGTAGGTGATTCGCACGGTGAATTGTTCGATAATTGGNCCTCGATGAGCAACGTAGGTAATGTTACTCTGATTCATGGAGATTCCTGCTCTGTATGTTGTTTCGAGTTGGTAAAGGCAGTCTGTACAAACAAACGTTTGACCTTTGTATTCAGGAGCAACTGAAAATACACCGAACACTTGTTCAACGTATCTGTCAGGGTAATAGACATCATTATCCGACAACATTGGAACGGTCTCGATTTCAAGAAGAAGCGTAGCATTCGCACCACTGTTCTCCGACCNNAACCTGTAGCNTNCCAGCGNTTTCNGTGTATTTCNAACAGTTGTTGGCGGCAGATTNANNGCTTGTGATTGTCAGAATTCGCGNGTNTNNGTCAAAGNTAGAATNAAATNCANTTGNATNCAAACCNGNACANGCAAACGATGNGTCCGATGGCGGCGTGTATGANANANTAGTCAAAGAATNATNGATAAGTGCGGNATCANTGAAGGNTAAACTCNACCNTACTTNCCATGTGAGGACTCATCAGATANCGGTCTGTTNCCNNAGGCNNCNNTATNGTATAATNNACGCTGATNTTTACAATCTNANCATTTATGGACAGGAGCACCGTTGTGTGTGTAATTGTAACCCACTGTGTACTGACCAGATTCTGCTTGTAATCCATCGACAGTGAGGAGACCACTGACGTTGTCGATGCTTACACCCGTACTTCCAGTAAAGCCAGCAGGTCCGGTGAGGGTAAAGTGGTCGATCGGGCCACCTGAATACACAGGCATGGAAGACAATCCCGTCTGATTACCGTATCGTATCGACAAATTATTGTCTGAACCATAAGTGATGGTATTAACTACTACGGATTGTACACAAATTTCTACAGCATGAGAGTAATGTGCTTCATACGCTTCTTGATCGTCAGAAGTTTCGTAAGCCGCTGTGATGGTATATTCCGAACATGGTAGATCCGATACATTGGATGCGTAAGCAGTGTACGCCCCCGTCAATTCCCCCGTCGACTCATTGAGATGGAGCCATGCTGTATTGGACGGAAGCGTCGTCATGGACCATTTATTTGGTTGCATCTTGGTTGGGTCGGCTTTAAATTGAATACTGATATTCGTCTTATAGTCAACGAAGATGGTCCTACCATCGTACGCAACGCCCGTCACATTAGTATTAACATCCATGAAAGAATAAACAGAGCGGTTAAACCAATGGTCATCACTAATCCTATCAAAACCATAGGAGGTAGGCGAAAGAGCAATACTGTTGAATTCAAGGCTTGAATATTCATCGTTGCTGCCCATGGCCATACAAATTGAATTCTTGTCTGTAGTCTGTGAAAAATCATCTCCATAATTGATGTGTCCTAATGAGCCATCATCTAGCGACCTTAGGCATGCGATAATAACACCTTCATCGAGTACACCAATTTCCGTAGTAGCTTTGTTTTCCGAGTAGATGATGTTTGACTGTTGACCGGTGGTGTCCAAATCTACGATCATGATATGAGATACATTCGCAGTAACGTTTGATCGATCATAAATCGGAGTTGAATTCACACTCACAGTCTGAATTTCCGGTCCAAACGATGAACTTATGTGCAATTCCTTTCCATGTAATGAAGAGTCTAAATTGTAAATGTGATATCCACTACTATCACCACAATATTCTATTACCTTGGTGTAAATTAATTCTAATGATCGATTGTATATGTTGTATGTGTCATTTCTGCAGTTAAGGCCTGAAGTAGGGTATGTAGTGGTTCGAATAAAGAACTTCCCTTCTTCTGACCCTGACATCTGCTCTATTGTAGATGGCATAGTGTTGCTGCTGTTCAAGGTCGATGAACAGTTTAGAATATCGTATTTAGACAAGTTATGTGGCGATTCATTGTCGACGAATGCGATGGTTGAATGATTGATGTGAGCGAACATGGTTCCCTTTGCCTTGAG
>PBBV01000019.1 GCA_002717835.1 Methanobacteriota archaeon | reverse complement strand
TGGAGAGGATCTTCGTTTGGCTTCAGATAATCACCGCGGCCTATGTCGCCTTCGCTCATGGGGCCAATGATCGGTCGAATGCAATCGGGCCAATGGCTGCTGTCTACCAGATCCTGGAGTCCGGTGGCGAGCTGACTGCGGAAGCAGCGGTTCCAGTATGGCTGGTACTGCTCGGGAGCGCTGGTATTGCGATAGGCGTAATGACATGGGGCTGGAGGGTCATGGACACGATCGGTAAGAAAATCACCGACATCACCCCGACAAGGGGCTTTGCAGCGGAGTTCGGAGCCGCGACCACGATTCTGATATTCTCGATGCCGTTCCTCGCAGTCCCCGTTTCCACCACCCACACATTGGTCGGCGCTGTTGTCGGCGTCGGCTTGGCAGGCGGTGCGAAAGCCGTTGACTTCAGGGTGTTCGGGAAGATCTTCGCGTCGTGGGTGGCGAGCATACCCGCTGCTGGTTTCGGCTCAGTGGTGATATTCGTGGCCGTCGCATCCGACCCGGTCCATCTGATTGTTGTGCTACCGATCGCCTTCGCGGCTGTGGTCTACGTGATGTGGGCCACGAGGGATGGTGAAATCTACGTCGAGGACGCACTCTCCGATGCAAGTGGCTCGGACGGCAGTGCCCCGACGCACTTCGAGCTTTTGCACACCCATGCATTGGCGGTTGAGGAGACTGTGGCGCACATGCTGGACGCTGTGAACAAAGCAGCGGACGGGAAAGACCCCAAGAAGGAAATTGAGGCCACTGTGGAGGCGGAGCTCCGGGCAGACGTGATCAAGAATGATCTCAGAAAGAGGATAGGGTCGGGCCAGATGTCCGTGCTCCAGGGCCGAGACGCCATGCTCGAGATGGTTTCCAAGCAGGATAGGATCGCGGACTATGCACAAAACGTCGCCGAGCAGCTGTCATTCAGGGAGCTCTTCGGCGACAAGAAGGCGCGGGCGATGCTGAAGGAGATGGCTGAGGCCGTCTCCAATACTGCCTCGTTGTACGAGGACACTATTTCCCAACTGAAGACTGTGGCCCTATCTGGATACACCAAGGCAGGCAGGCAGCGCCTCAGTGACCTGATCGATGCGGTGAACCTTGCAGAGCACCAGGCAGACGTGGTTGAGAGCAAGGCTGCTGCATACGTGTTCAGCAACGGGGAGGAAGAGTCCCTGGCAGCGGTGCACATGTACAGGGTGCTTCAGCGCTTGGATGACGTGGCAAATGCATGCGAGAAGGCAGCGAATGCCCTGCTCTCCATAGTATACGATTAATCGGTCCAGCCGTATTCTCTGGCGAATTGGTTCGGCCCTAGGTCATTGATCTCAGAGAGTGTTTTCTGCAGGGCCAACCAAAAGACATGGGCGAATATTATCCCTGTCACCAAGTCGAACAGGAAGTGTTGTTTTGTTGTTAAGATGCTTATTGAAAGCAGTATCCATTCAACCCATAAGATAACTAGAAAAATGTTCCAAGCGATTGGAGACGTACTCCTTTTTCTGAGTGCCCAAACGGTCATTGCCCTAGCCAAGAGGTATGAGTGGACTATGTGTAAACTTGGCCACGCATTCCACGGGTTATCCGACATATGGATGAAGTCAAACAAATAAGTCTCCCAACCATTCATAGAATCCCATTTTATTTGGTCTCTGAGATCAATCTCTGCTGGCAAAACAACGAATATGACGCAACATAACAGGGTCGCCATAATCAGGCCTTGCATGAAAACAACTAGCTCACAGTAACCACGATCGTTTTTTGGACAGACTAGGAGAACTGCTGGATAGAAAGCATACAACAATGTATATGGTAAAATTGTCCAAGCCAAGACAGGGATTTGTCTGTCAATAGATAACTCCGGATCAAAGACGGTAGTGAGATAGGCGTTTGCGATATTGTTTGTCAAAAAATAAGGAACTGCGACAAAGATTGCTCCTATGAGAAATACTTCGATGATCAGTTGATTTCCTCTGAACCCGCTTCGCCTATTCCAAACAGGTGACCAAAATCTTCCCCATGGTCTGAACCTAAGCATGCAATTCCCTAGAGAGTCGGGAATTTTAAGTGAGCACTACTTTGAGTGTCAATTAATTGTCTTGGATGTGGTTCGGCATGTCGAGAACCCTGTCAGCGAACATCAGTGCTTCATCCCGGTTGTGAGTAACTAGAATCGCTGGGCAATCACGTCCCTTCAGAACAGATCTTACGTCCATCAAGAGCTTCTCCGACAGATCTTTGTCTAGCGCGCTGAAAGGTTCGTCCAACAATAGGACCGTGGGTTTAGCGAGAAGCGCTCGCGCAAGAGCCAATCTTTGTCCTTCTCCTCCAGATAAATTCTCGACGGATCGCTCTTCAAAACCTGAAAGACCAACTTCCTGAAGAGCCTCTTTGTGACCTGATTTCGAGGCTAGAGAAAGATTACCAGAAACTGAAAGATGGGGATACAGGACCGGGTTTTGAAAAATCATTCCTATCCCTCTATTTTCTGGTAAAGTCTTACTGATATCAGTTCCATTCAATGTAATGGATCCATCATCGAGCATGTCCAATCCGCAGATGCACCTGAGAAGGGTGGTTTTTCCACAACCGGATGGACCTAGTACAGCGAGAATTTCCCCTCGTTCCAATGTAATATCAAGTCCTCTGAACAATGTCTTTGAGTAAGACTTCTCCATTTTACTGCAAATCAGCATTAGAACATCCCTCCTTCGCGATTATTTCGAAATTTTTCTGCGACCATGAACAAGATCAGTGTCATCACCATCAGTACAGATGCTATCGCATTAGAAGCGGGTGCTGCAAATGGATCTTTCATTGGCTTTCCCCTCCATGAGTCAATAAGAAGTGGCAAGGTTATCCAATCTGTATTCCTAGCTACAACGAAAGATGCGCCGAATTCGCCAAGGGACATTGCCAATATGAATACGGATGAAATGACCATCGGGCCTTTAAGAAGAGGTAATTTAATTTTCAGGAGTCTATCAATCGGCTTGACTCCGAGTACTTTCGCGGTCTCATCGAATTTTCTATCGTACGAACGCAACGCTGGGAGCATAATTCTGACAACAAATGGTGTCGTTAGCATGATATGGGCAAGCGCAGGCAATGCCCAAAACTGATATGCAGCGGAGGGATTAATCTTGATTATACCAATTAGAACCCCTAAACCTATCATTGCGGCGCTCAACGCAAACGGGAGCATTGTGAAAACGTCCAGAAGCCTCCCTAATCTGGGTTTTATTTTCTCCAGATCGTAGATACTCATAGCCATTGTAGAACCCAATGGAAGAGCTATCAAGAGGGTAAAAAAAGCATATCCAAGAGAATTGAATATCCCATCTGTAAGAGGAGGAAATGAAAAGCCCCCGTTAACCGCAGCCTGCCATCCTCCGAAGCCCCAGGTGAAGTCACCCATCATTGGGTCGGAATTCCGAATTCTGAAGGATCCAACCAAAACAGAGATCAAAGGAGCTAATGCGAATAATAGTGCGGGAATCAAAATAAATAGGCCATAGAGATTTGTCCGTTTGGAGTGGTCAGGACGGGAGTGTGTCAAAATAGCCCTGTGTTTATGTTGAATGACTGAGGCCAACCAGAGAGATACCAATAGGATTGAGAACTGAATCATAGAAGCCCCTAATACGATATCTGAGCTTGATTCCATATACCCAACAATACCCGCGGAGGAGGAAACATCGGCCATCATGCTTTCAAGCGTGTTGTTCCCAACTGTTATCCATTTTACCAAGGCAAAAGAAGTAAATGAAAATACGAATGTCATGCTAGCAGCAGCCACAACCGAGGGCATAAGCAGAGGCAGCCAAAGATTCTTGATCCTGGATAGCCTAGTCCTACCATTTGGTAATAACCTCAACTGCTCTTCCAATACCGGGTCCATAGACGATAACAGGGGCTCGCAGAATCGTATGAACAACGCCATGTTGAACCATGCGTGAGAAAGCACAAGAGTCCACCACCAAGTTGATTCATTTGTCCTGATATTTATTCCATGGGCCCCTACAATGGATAGAATTCCCATCGCAGCAATGATTGACGGAATTACAAATGGTAGTGTCAAAATCGATCTATACAAGGCCTCTCGTCTCCATTTGTATCTGCCTAGGGCCCAAGCAATTGGAAGGCCGACAACAATGGTGGCGATGGTTGAAGCAATGGCTTGTACGATAGTAAAGTTGGTGACACCTGCAGAGATAAAATTTTGAGAGAGAGAATTTACCCACAATTCAGGATTGAATCCCGCTACAGTGACGAGTCTGTGAATGGCCAATGTGATTGGCACTAGTATAATTGCTGAGTAAGTAACAATACTACAGGTTCCGATGAATCTTCTCAACTTATTCACCCGAGGTAACTGCGGAATTCCACTCCTGCAGCCATGTTTCCATATTCTCTCGAATCGCATCATTAGACACTGAAGAGGGTTCTCCGGGAATTAGAGAGTGGTATCTGTAACCGTTATCTGTAGGTAAATCTTCATCCGCCAAAACTGAGTACATTAGGTTCTCAATGGGCATCTTTGAGTTAACTTCTGGTGAGATTAGGTATTGTATGAATTGATGTGCGTAATCTGAATTTCCACCGCGGACGGCAGCAGCATATTCTACCTGGAAGAAGGACGTCTTCGGTAAATCCAGGGCGGAGGACTTGGTCGAATTCTCCCCATAAAATGCTTCAACTCCGGGTGAATGACAGTACGATACAGTCATGTGAGCATCCCCCACATGTCCCTCATTCCAAACACCGTACCCCCCGCTGTAGTGGGTCTCATACGCTTCAGTCCAGCCAGAGGTGATGATTGCATCATTTTCGGCCATTGCTGACCACCAATCTTTGAATTCGGTCATATTTTGGCTCCAATCGAAGTAGTCCAGTGTAGCTAGCATGAAAGCTCGTCCCGGGCTGCTTGATACTGGTGATGGAAATGCCACTTTTCCATTCCATTCCGGCTCAGTTAGATCCCACAAACTCGTTGGCAAACTTAGATTCTCGCCGTCCACTACACTTGTATCGTAATTTAGGCAGATGTAACCCATGTCGAAAGGAGTTGCCAAGGGCCCATCATATGGGTCTAGTGGACTCATGCCGCTGTTTGATTGGGAGTCTTGCATCATTGTTTTATCGGCGCTTATTTCAGTCAGTAAATCAAATTCTATGGCAGTTGGGAGGTAAGTGTTGTCTAGACCTATGGCTAGATCTACGTTGGAATTCCCTTTATTTTGGATGAGATAATCTAGTACAGACCCTGCATCATCTAATTTCAGCATTCTTACAGCCAGCCCAGAGTCATTCTCGAATGTGCTTATCATCTCGTCAGTAAGAGCGTAAACATCGTAAGTGACTATGACTATCTCGCCATCATCCAAGCTGTCATTTGAATCGCTATCATCTGCACTTAGGCACCCGGAAAATGGAGTCAAAGTGATCATTAATGCTAGGCTAAGTATCTTCAAACTGGGTTTTAATTTCGTTTTTGTTTTATTCTGGTTCATGATTCTCCCTCCGCTGGCATTACCCAGATCAGGTCAATGGGTCGTCGCTCAGAAAGCGACCTCTCAGCACTAAGCTCCCCTATACCGCACGGGGCTTACCTTGATTTTCAATCTTAGTTTTATTTTGCCTGAATTATGAGTGTTCTTGTTGGATTATTTTTGCCTGTTTTTTATTAGGACCACTCGTCTGGATCGTCCTTCTTGGCCTTCTTCCATTCCCTGTAGCATGGCTTGCAAACAGACAGCCTTCTTCCGTCGGATGCGAGTCCATCCTCGCCCCACACATCTGCTGCTCTATCAAATGCCAGTCTTCGACCGCCCATCGACTTGTCGGCCCAATTCTTGCAGCCCTTTACGTCACAGGGGGTCACACCCTTATTGTCGTCGCCTGAGTCTTCTTTGGCCGGTCTTGCAGCATCGGCTGCATGTTTCAGTTTCTTAGCCCGCGACTTGAATCCCATATTGCCGCCTCGGGGTTACATGATTAGAAATTTCCCAAATCAAACGGATGATCGAACATGCCGCCCGGCCTCGAGAGTGTTGATCTTCTATCTGGGCCGATCCCCACACATTGAACCTCGATACCGGATAATTCTTCTATCCGTTTGACGATTGATGCTGCAGCCTCAGGAAGAGCCCCCAACCAAGATTTATCCTCATAAGCTTTCTGTGCCATTGCAAGCCAGTCATCTTCGCTTATTACCTCAAATCCCGGATGTGTCTCGTAAACTGGTATGCAACGTGCTACATCCTCGGCTCGGACTGGTAACATGGTGATGGGCCGCCCGTCCAGTTTGTAACCAATGCAAATCTTGATTTCTTCTAATCCGGCTAGAACGTCGAGTTTAGTGAGGACGAGTCCCGAGAATCCATTCACCCTGTTTGCTTCCATCAGGGCAGGCATGTCCAGCCACCCTGTCCTTCTCGGCCTGCCAGTAGTTGTGCCGAATTCATGACCAACTGTTGCGAGATGTTGCCCGGATAGGTCTCCAGGGGGTATCTCTGTTGGAAATGGCCCATTTCCAACACGAGTTGTGTATGCCTTGGTCACCCCGAGGCACTGGCCTATGTGTCCAGGGTGTATGCCTGCCCCATGTGAAGCATTTGCCCTGGATGTGACGGAGGATGTAACGAAAGGATATGTGCCCTGGTCGATGTCAAGCATCGCCCCTTGTGCTCCCTCGAGGAGTACTTGCTCGCCATTTCTGAGTGCTATGTCCAACATATGCCCTGTTGGCGCGATAGCTGTTCGGTATCTGTCTAATATCCATCTCAAATCATTCTCAAGATCTTGCTCAGATATCGTTTGATCGATGCCAATCGCAGCAAGTTGCGAGGACATTCTGGAAGCGGATGTGCTCAGCATTTGGCTATTTTCGAGTATTGCTTCCAAGTCTGCGAAGCGGATGCCTACTCGCTCTATTCGATCCCTGTAAGCAGGGCCTATTCCTCTTCCAGTTGTTCCCACAACTTTGTCTACGGAGTCATACAACCTGTGGAATGGGAGGATAATAGAAGCACGCTCAGATATGAAAAGCCTGGTTCCCTCTGGTTCTTCGTTGGTCAGAGACTTCCACGCATCAAGTTCTTTCTCCAGGACCCACGGGTCGATTACCATCCCGTCCCCCATAACAAGATTGCATTGAGGAGTCGGGAGACCAGATGGTATCTGGTGTAACTTCAGAGTCGTGTCTCCTAGGACAATAGTATGTCCCGCATTATTGCCTCCCTGAAAACGTACTGTCCACCCGTATCTGGAGGCTAGTTGATCAATTGCCTTGCCCTTTCCTTCATCGCCCCATTGAGCTCCGAGAATAACTGTCGCTGGCACCGTACCTTGCACCTTTGACGAGGGTGTATGAACTCATTGGTTACGATATTCATGACATTCAATCCAAACTGCTCTTTTGGGAATGGATTATGAAGGGGGGTTGGGTGGCTCGCTTCCATGGCACAGCGATTCCCCGAGGCAGAGAAGCGGCTTCTAAGGAAGTTGATTTGTATGCGTTGTTCGGCCACGCACCGAGGATACCGCGTCAAAGTTTGCAGGAAATGCGGGTATACCGGGCTGCGGCAAAAGGCTGTAGAGAGAAGGGCGAGCTGAGTTGCTCCTCGCTGACGCACTGACTGGATTCGCACTATCCCTCTCACTTATTCTCGCCATAGGAGCGCAGAATGCCTTCGTTCTAAGACAAGGCCTCTCGGGAAGACACGTCCTACTTGTATGCTCGATTTGTTCGGTTTCCGATGCGGTACTAATCATACTCGGTGTCTTCGTTGTGGGTGAAATAGTTTCACAAAGTGGCAACACGAATATTCTCGAGATGACTGCGGTAATATTCTTGATCGTTTACGCATTAACTCGATTCCACGCTGCTTATTATGGCTCTACCGGCTTGGATGTGAATTCCTCTGAACATCCAGAATCTGCACTCAAGGTTTCTCTACTTACGATGGGCTTCACTTGGCTTAATCCTCACGTGTACTTGGATACTCTGCTTCTAATCGGCGGGGGTGCGGCAGGATTGGAGGGGGATCAACGAATAGCGTTTGCAGTTGGGGCTGCCCTTGCGTCATTCGTATTTTTCTTCTCGTTGGGATTCGGGGCTCGTTTGATTTCACATAGAATTTCAGAACCCCGGACTTGGCAGTGGATCGATGCCGGAGTTGGGGTCATCATGATGATGGTGGCAGTTGGAATATGGTTAGGATGACTATCCCCGACGGACTTCGTTCAGAAGAATCTCGAGAGTTGTCTGTATTTGCAAGCAAAGCGGTCCGTAGTGTATGGGCAAATTGGCATCATTGAATATCTCATCCAACATCGAAGCAGTCATTCCAAGACGGACATCCATGTCCTTCGATTCATTGAGAAGCCACTTGTCCACGGCATCTTTTACCGAGTTTCGTATGTTCCTCGGAACTTGTGTATCTTCAAGCTGGCCGAGAACTGTGGCTATCTGCTGAATCTTGGTCTCAATGTCCGCCATTAGGCTCACCACGCAGCCGACCCACATAGGAGCTTGGCTTAATCTCATCCCCTGATGCCGTCTGAGTTCCAACTAGCCCATGGCATGTTTGTATTCGCCCGTGCAATGCATGAACCATCGCTCGTAATACCAATCAAACCAACATCTGTCGATTCTTCAAACCGCGTTTTGATGGCCTTTTCGAAAGCATGCCCCATAGGCATGCCATCTCTGGATATCCATCCGTGGACCCTATGGGACAGCATCTCTCGAGTTATCGCCTCGCCTATCCCCGTTGCGGCCACAGCAACACCAGACTCCGCCCAGAAACCACATCCCGGGAGAGGGACATCTCCGATACGTCCCGCTGGCTGACCACTACAACCTCCTGTACTAGTTGCTGTGGCTATGAGTCCCTCAGAATCCATGGCTATCACACCGACAGTATCGGTTGACGGGGTCTTTTGAGAGAGCCTCGGAATTACTGCTGACCTTGGTATGCCTCTCTGATCGGCCCACTCTCTGGCGCCGATTCCCCCTAAGCCATTTATTTCTTCATCGACCAAAATTTGAGCCACCTTTATTGGATTTGGAGTCTCTGGCATGGAGGCGACAAATCCCAATCGACCATCGCTAACATGAATCGAGGCATCGACTAATACCGTTCCGTCCAGCCGTGTTACGCTTCCTGTTCCAGCATTGAATGCAGGATCGTTTTCCAGGATTACGCAGGCTTCCACGGCAGCATCAACAGCAGATGCGTCTGATTCGAGGAGTGTTGAACCCAGCTCAATTGCTACTTCTACATTGGTTTTCTTCAGAGGATCTGCACCAGCGCCCCCGTGAGCGATTATAGCTAATTTAGACATCGCCAATCGCCTCTGAATTTGTACTGGGCTGCTTAATTCCGAATTGAATTAAAACGGACATAATGGCGATTAGGCCTGCTACTCTGAAAACCGTATGGTATGTCCAGACGCCGGTTCCATCGACGGTCTCGGCCCAGATAAATGCTGCAAAAATAGGCCCGATTATTCGAGATAATGCGCCAAATCCTTCTTGAGCGCCCATTACCCTCCCCAAATCAATTCCTGAATCTCTTGCCTCTGTTGTCAACAAAGATGACTGAGACGGTTGGAATAACCCGTTCCCTGCCGCGATGAAAGTCATAACAATCAATCCAATTGTAAGTGGCGTGGGTTCCAGATAGGGTATCCAACCTAGGCCAGTTGCAGTGAGAACTGTGCCGATCATCATTAGGGATCTTACATCGAATCTTTTTGAAAGTGGTCGTATAAGCCCACCTTGCACCATAACGCCCACCAGCCCCACATATGCGAAAATATAGCCATTCATTCGCTCGTCATAACCAAGACCCCCATCCTCAACAGGCAATGCAGTGAACAAAATAAAGGTCGCATGCATCATTGTGAATGCAAGAAGAAATGTCGCGTTTGTGAAAATCAATCGACGGACAACAGGGGTCAAATCCTTGATGCCAATCAGATTTGAAACAACCCTTCTCAACCCACTCGACTTGGGCTGTGCCTTTCTTTCCGACTCAGGAAGACTCTCTGGGAGCATGCGAATAGCCAGTATCAATGAGACGAGTGAGAGGATTCCAGCCAACAGGCACGGCAGGAAGTATGGGTGGGCGGCCCACCAATCGGTAGCAAAGGGCCCTCCTAAAGCGCTTGCTGGATCTGTTAACACTCCCCCTAGGAGTGGACCGATCATGAATCCGAGTCCGAAGGCGGCTCCGATCATACCCATTCGACCTGGTAATTGTCCTCTATCGCTAATATCTCCGATGTATGCCCTAGTCACTGCTATATTCCCGTTGCCCGCACCTGCGAGAAAGCGAGCAATCAATGCCATCCACAAAGTCGAGGCAAGACCGAATACAATCAGAAAGACCGTATTAGATGCTAGTCCAAACATCAGTATCGGCCGTCGTCCGAATCTATCGGAGAGTGATCCAAGTAACGGGGTAAACAGGAATTGGCCGAGTGTGTAGGAAGCCAGCACTATGCCGACCCATCTATCACGTGCACCTACATCAGAGAATCCATCACCTGTCGCCAAGTCCTGCACAAAGTAGGTCAGAAAGGGAATTACGAGGGTGAATCCAATCATATCGATCAAGACCACCAAGAAGAGCACTGTGAGAGGTGCTGCGCCATTTGGCCTTGCCATTGTCGATAAGACGGGTGGAAGGGTCTTCAAGTTGAGTGTGCCTAAGTGTCAAGCCGGTGTTGAATCGGATACTGTAGAGAACGTGTCGATAACCTTGGCCAGTCTCTCAACAAGGCTGATCTTCTCTTGCTCACCAACGAGAGCGTGTTCCAGAACTTCATCTAGGCTGTCGACAGGGATGATTTCAACCATCGACTCATATTTCTCGTCGATTAAAACGTCTTGGAGATTTGTTCTTGGGATCACGACCTTTTGGATTCCCGATTTAACAGCCGCTTCTATTTTGGCGGACACGCCGCCTATGGGCAGGACTTCCCCGCGCACAGACAGAGACCCGGTCATAGCGAGATTCTGGTCTATGGGAACGCCTTCGAAAGCCGATATTATTGCCGTGGCCATGGTGATTGACGCCGAATCGCCATCTACGTTGTGGGTGCCTGGGAATTGCACGTGGAGATCGTAATCCTTGATGTCTTTGCCAGTGAGTTTCTTTACCACCGCACTGATATTCGTGACCGATTCCTTAGCGAGATCGGAGAGGCCGCCCGTGGCGATAACTTGCCCGCTCCTCCCTTGGGAAGGCGTGACCATTGCTTCCACGGGAAGAACGACGCCGGAGAAGTCCGATAACCCGGAATCTGCTCCTAAAACAGCGAGTCCATTTATTCTGCCAATCCTGTTCCCACGATTGACAAGCATAGCATATTCTGACTGACGCTCGAGGTACCTGTCGGCGATTTGTTGCTCGAGAGGTTTCGCGATTGCGCGGGCCCTGGTGACGTGTACGGTGGTCGTGAGTGGACTGCCGTCCTCGGATGCAAGGTCTCCGGCTATTCTAATCAGCCCGCCAAGTTCACGCAGCCTTAGGGAAAGCTTCCCTCTCCTACCGCTTCTGCGTTGCGCCTCTTTGAGAATCATCCCGATGGCCGCACGATCGAAGTGGGGGATTGACCTGCCTGAGTCCCTCTTAGCCTCGTTACGGACTTCCTGAGCCACGAAACGCACCAACTTACGCCGATTCCTCTCTGTGTCTTTCATGTCTGTGTTTACGTAAACTTCGTACCCGTATCCTCTGATTCTGCTCCTAAGTGCAGGGTGCATCTGCTGGATACTATCCAAGTTACCTGCTGCTACGAGTATGAAGTCACTGGGCACGGGTTCTGATTTGGTCAACGCCCCTGAGGATCTCTCTGAACGGCCACTGATTGAAAGCGCCTTCTCCTGCATAGCTACGAGGAGTGCTTGTTGCTCTTCCATCCTCAACATGCGTATCTCATCGATGTAAAGAACTCCTTTGTTGGCTCTGTGAACAGCCCCTGGTTCGACGCGTTCGTGGGCGGGTGTGGCCAAATCTGCGCCAGACTGGAATGGGTCGTGCCTTACATCACCTAGGAGCGCGCCGGACAATGTTCCTGTGGCGTCTATGAACGGTGCCTCTTCGCTGCGTTCATGCTTAATCAGCAACTTCGGGATGTTGGATTCGTCGCCTGCAGTCAATCTCGTCCTGAGGAAAAAATATCCGAAAATCAACAGGAAGGAACCGAATATGAAAGTCAGCATGTCCCCGGTTTGAATTGTTGCTAGGAGCAATGCTGCACCAACAACAAGTGCGATCAGGAGCAGCATTTGATTCGTCTTCTTCCTTTGAGCGCGAATTGCTGCTTTCCGTTCCGAGATTATTTTGTGCCCCCTTCCTGCAGGAACTGTTCTTACCTTCGGTTCATTCTCGTCTTCCACATTGCGGTAAACAAGGACGTCTTCGAGTTGTTCAAGTGGAAGGAACTCAGTCATTGAGCGAGCTAACATTGACTTGCCGGTTCCTGGTTCTCCGACCATAATAACGTGGCGTCTCTGTTCTGAAGCCTTTCTTACGACAATTGATGCTGCATCTTGACCGATTACTTGGTCAACCAATCTTTCGGGGATAGGCACGTCTACAGTGGACTCGATCGGAAGATCGAGAACCCATTCCTCCACCGGGGTTACACATACTGGATCTTTATCTTCGGAAACGCCGAATGCTGAGCCCTCTTCCCAGTCTTCTAGGGGATCTGGAATTGGGTCTTTGTCGCTCATGTCACGCCGTCTCCTGTGTAGCCCCTCGGACCGGTCCTTCTTGAAGGTGCGTTAACACCCAAATCAACGTTCTCCGCGCAGATATTCTAACCCATAATACTGCCATTGCTCCATAGTCCAACCTTCTGGTAGCCCTTCGGGAGGCAATGGAAGGGGCGCATCTGCCGATGTGGACATGGGGACTTGTGGCTTGGTTCGACGGTTGACGACAAATAGGGCTGTGATGCAAATCAGAATTGAAGCGCTTGCGACACCAGCCATCAAAGGCATGGAAAAGGACGATGCCCCATCACTATGCTTTTCTTCGCCAGTTGGCTCTTGTGTATTATCGGAAGGTTCGACAGCATATGTTTTGAGCATCTCTGATTTCCTATCAAAGCCTGAGGAGTCTACGGCGCTGACGGTGAGGCCGACGTAGTCGCCAACTCTCAGCCCGACACCTTCATTCGCCAGGACGGTGAACGGGCTAAAACCAAAGGCGGCCCCCATATCTGTGCATACGCCTGTCAGACTATTGCACACTTGCCATCTAATCTCCACATCAGAGAGGCCATGGTTCGACAATTCGGTGACAGTGGCTACGGGATTCGTGGAGTAGTCCATTGTGTCAAAAGTTACGCCAATATCTCCCGTGGGGCCTATTGATTTCCAGGTCAAGGGCAGTGAATCCACGACCTCTATCTCAATGATATGAGTTGCAGACTCCCCAACAGGATCAATAGCGGTAATAGTGACTAATTCCGTCCCAGCTTCATCCCATTTCATGGTGATGAGGCCTGTATCAAAGTCATACGTTGCAGAACCGGCGTCATATGTATCGACATCGATCCACAGCTCGTTGAATTTATGATCTACATCCGAAACGTGCAACGGTAAAGAGACTGTCAGTGAACTACCGACCTTAGCAACCATGTATTCAATTCCACCTGCATCTATCCTTGGAGCATCGTTAATGTTGTTTATGACAAANGTGACTGCAGTCTCGGTTTTTTGATCACCATCAGACGCACTGACAGTTACGGTGGCTGTCCCAACAAAATCTTCATCCACAGCACTCACTGAGAGTGTATGCCCGACGATGATAGCATCGAAGAACTCTTGTGGTTCGACACTCTCAAGATTTAGATCCAACAAAGATGGATTGGATGGTGTCCCATCGTCATTGGTATCTGAGAGATAAGGAGTGAGGATTAAACTCGCAGATTCGCCTTCATCAAACGATTGTGGCGCTATCGATGACCATCTTGGTGCCCCATTCTCAATTACGTTGAACAACAGTGTTCCAGTNTTGGAGTCTTCTCCATCGCTAATTGTAATGAACAGTCCCTGTGGAATTGGTGAGCCGGTGGAGTCGTATATTATTCGGTCAAATTCTACGGTTACCGATCCAGTATCGGGGTTCCAGCTTCTGAACTGTGGCGCGTTGCTGTCAATTTGCAAGTCCGAAATGGACGTCTCAGCGTCCCAAACTAGCCCTTCCAAAGAGATGGTCTCCTGAGACTCCACCTTCACAGTTGGCATGCCAGCATGAAGAGGGTCCATCGGAGAAATCACCTGTGGTATGGCGTTTCTTAGGGTGAAAGCAGATTCAGTTGAAAGCCATTCGCTGGACTGGCCTCGTGCATCGGTCCATTTGACCCTCGTGTCATACCCCCCTGTTGGAGCGTCAAGGGGCGTGAGTAGAGAATGAATGAGTTTGAGGTTGCCTCCGGCACCCATCTGGCCAACCCAATCCGTCCAATCAGATGACCAATCATTTTGTCCTGAACGACTATACTCAAATTCAGCGGTCATAGTGGTAATATCATCCACTGCATCATTTGCAATTGCTGNTAGTTCAAATTCCAGAGAAGCACCTCGGTATATTTCGGAGCCATCGACTGTTGTTGGTCTAGTCGCAATGGGTGACACATCATACGGGATGAAAATCTCNTTCTTGTCATTGAAATCGACCCTGTCTGAATCACTNCCTTCAAGGGCAGCCCTGAGAGAAGCTGCTCCTAATGCTACCGAGGAGAGGACTGATGAGTCGAACATAGACTGGAATGTGATAGTTTGACCGGGGTACATGGATGGTAAATCATGACGCTCAATCTCTACAAGGTCCAGACCGTCCATGTACGATATCACCAGTTCGGCCCCGTCTGGATGGTCTTCAGCGCCGTTATTGTCGACCGTTGCAGATAAGGATACTAAATCTCCGGGTATTAGCCCTGGATATCCCCCATCGATTTCTGCTTCGAAATCTGATACGCCTAAATCTACGAGTGGCCCCATATCAGGATCGATTGCAGCGTACACCTGGTTGTAAGTCGTGTGAGGGCCGTCCAACAAAGCGAAGACTGGCCAGAAATTTTCCCACTGAGAATAACCTGATGACGACCTGACTAAATTAACTGGTTTCACCCATGTGTATTCGACTGCGACGTTCCTGTCAAGAGTAAGTTGCTGGAAACCTGAACTTGTACTATCGAGGAGCCAAGACCTCCAATTGTGATGTGGTTTGACGCCATTGTCGTATGAGTCAGCTCCAACCTTTTCTGTTACCGCACCGTATACGTAGACACTCACAGACGACTGTGCCCCCACATACTTCGATTCAAGAGTTACAGTTACGTCGTTGGTCGTGGAATCGAGAGACATTGTCAATTTCAATTGAAAATCATTCGAAGACAGGTCCATGCATCCTCCAGCCGAATATTCTGGGTCGTAGAAGTTTGTTCCCCCCGCTCCGACCTTGTAGCAGGCACCAGACTGTTTATCGGCGAACGAGAATGTAGGATACCCGGATGATGAGGCTGTGACGTGGCTAATTCGGTTAATCGGGCCATCACTTGGCCAACCGCCAGATGATGATTCGAAAAAGGAAATGTAGGTGAAGTCTTCCGGGTTGGAGGTCTTCAAATTATCTAGCGATGGCGATGCGCTGCTCATGCAGGGGCCACACCAGTGTGCACCAACATATTCTCCGAAAACAGTGTGTCCCGGACTTGTCGCTTCCAACATCGGTGCTGGTTCCTTGAGCTCGTCGGAAGCCACGTGATCAGACCAATGGCTGGGGCTGAAAGAGGAAATTAGCAGGAAAAATATCACTGCGCCCGACGTGATAAGGGGCCTATTTCTCGAGTGCATTCCAATCCCGGGATGCGTGTTGAGTTATCAATGAAACCTGCGAAGGTGCATCTCGGANTTCATGATTTCGGACCGGAAGTGCTTGAACACATAACAGTGCCCGNNNGACAATGNGNGGCGANTGGNTNGCNNTNGTNGAATCNGATGGCAGGGCCTATTTGCTTCANAGGGGATCAGGGGAAGTTCGNGTNAGNGGGCTAGGCCGNTTCAATGTGGACGANACNCTTGGAGACGTTGTNCCNGGNGACTCTCTNGTGATTGGGCANAAGACTCTCAGAGTTGTCAANCCGGGCNTTCCNGANGCCAGAAGGGCCATGAAGCGNAGGGCGCAAGTNATCCTTGCNAAGGATGCNGGTTATCTGATATCNAGAATGGGCATTAGNGTNGGTTCNANAGTTCTNGAAGGAGGTCATGGNTCTGCTGGACTNGCNATGCATNTNGCNTCGGTGATNGGGNGTTCTGGGAANNTAATATCTGTNGAAAATAGNCCAGAGCATGCNNCAGTTGGNCGTGAAAACATGGAAACACTGANANAGATTCTTCCGGAGTTCCCNGAATGGCATCTTCTNGAGNCNGANCTNANNTCCTGNANNNANGANGTTTCAGCCCTNACNGNCNNNCTTGATGCTGTCATANTGGATCTNGCAGAACCNTGGACNGTGNTANGTGANNTTTCGAAATTACTNCGNCCNGGNGGGCGGCTNGGNTGCTANTGTCCGACCAGCATACAATTGGANAAATCATGGGAGGCTTGCGANTCAGCGGGNTTGTACATNGANTGGGCTGGAGANGTGATCGAGCGNCGNTGGTCNAAGGCGAGTCGCGGNGGAGTTCGTCCNGGCAACCAGCCNATAGGNCANACNGCGTTTCTCCTNATNGCNGCTGANCAGCTTGTTGCNGANGANTGATNNATNNGAATNGTCNNGCTTGTACANNCATTTNTTGTNTCGCGGNCCNATATCNTTCAAAACCCAGCNCCGACACGNNAGGGNNATGAGAGACAGCAGNGAGTGGTTGCCNACAGCATATCGTTCCCACACNATCGGACAGGTTGTAACAAANGGNGGCGANATGGTTGGTTNNCANGTNACACTCGCAGGATATGCCGAAACTGTNCGAGGTCGCGGNGGNGTNTGCTTCGTAATGTTGCGAGATGGGACNGGGAGNATCCAAGCNTTCCTNAAGAGGGATGCNATGGACGAGTCNGNNTTTGAATCAATTCAATCTTCAAGNCGAGAATCNACAATATCAGTTACNGGAGTTGTGGCTCANAANAGACCNCCGAAGACNCCNGAAGGAAGTTCNCCNCCTCCGCCTGAATACGAGGTNAGCGTATCNTCTGCAGAAATTNTGGCTNTTGCAGATGCACCTCTNCCAGTNGGNGTTGTTGATGANGTCAANGTNGGNCTNGACGTTAGACTNGACAATCGCCACNTNGANGTNAGNAGANCNCATGTNAATGCGATGTTNCAGCTTCGCTCGAAAGTACTTCAGTACGGGAGAGACCATTTAATTCAGGAGGGCTTTAGTGAAATGAATAGCCCGAAAATAATAGCCAGCGCGAGCGAGGGTGGAACGAACCTATTCCCCATGATGTACTTCGACACCCCTGCATACCTCTCCCAGTCTCCCCAGCTGTACAAGCAGCTTGCTGTTCTGGGAGGACTTGAACGGGTCTTCGAGATAGGGCCTGCTTTCCGTGCCGAAAAACATGATACGTACCGTCACCTAAATGAGTTCGTCTCTTTTGACATAGAGGCAGCATGGTGTGATGATGAAGATGTCATGGGCGTTTTGGAGCGCATGATTCATTCAATTTGGAGCAGGGTTGCAGAAGACGATCAGGATCTAATAGACGCCATCAATGTCTACAGAAAGACCCAGGATCTAGAACCAGTTGTTGTAGAGATTCCTGAACTGCCATTCCCCAGAATATCGTACGACGATGCGATAGAAATTGTGAAAAAAGGAGGGGGAGATATCGAATGGGGCGACGATATAGAGAGCCATCATTGCGACCTCATCGCCTCCAAATACCCTGGTTTCCATTTTATCCCCCGGTGGCCGATGTCGATGAAACCGTTTTACATTCATCACAAAGAAGGGGAGATGGGGTCCACAGGCAGTCAATTAAGTCGTGGTTTTGATCTGAACTACGGCCGGGATGAGATGACTAGCGGTGGGCAGCGAGAGCATCGCGTGGAAATCCTAGAGCAGAATCTAAGAGATATGAACCTAGATCCGGAAGACTTCTCATTCTACACAGATGGTTTCCGATATGGCGCACCACCGCACGCTGGATGGGGTCTTGGAGTGGCTCGGCTACTGATGGTTCTGACCGGAGCGGGCAATGTCAGGGAAGTGGTTCTCTTCCCAAGAGACAGATCAAGAGTGACGCCGTGATCAGAGGGCATGCATTTCCAATACGGATAGTTCGACTATATCGAGGGTCTTGCGGTGTGTAGCCTCTAAGTCCACAGGAGGTGCGCAGCCCTCATTGAGTGCCTGTTTCCACCTTTTTGCACATAGACACCATCTATCACCTGGTTTCAGACCCGGGAATCGCATATCTGGTCTTGGAGTCGTCAGGTCATTCCCTGCACTTGCACTGAAGGTTAAGAACGCCTCGTCAACTACAACACAAACAGTGTGTACTCCCCGATCCCCCGCATCTGTATTGCAACAACCATCCCTGAACCATCCAGTAAGTGGATCTGTACTGCAAGACTTCAAAGTGGTTCCAAGGACATTTATTGAAGGGTCCACACCAACCTGATATTGACCCGGGATATCAAGCCTTGCCATCAGCAATATGAGTCTCGTTTACGACACATCGGGCAGATTTTTTTGGTCTTTGATGCCGAATAGAAACCTAGAGTAGCGTGAGATTCTCACTATCTCAAAAAATACCCAACAAGCGAAGACTGTAAATCCGGTGGCAACCAAGACTGCTGGCATATTCCGGAGTCCTAATTCGGAAGATATACGAAGGCCTGCAAATACAAGTGGCATGTGAACAATGTAGAATGGATAAACTCCCTGGTTAAGATATGACAAACGAAGACTAGGCCGATTCAAGAGATGGGCGCCCCATGAGAATACTGTGAGGCACCAGAACCACGCATGGAAACTATGAATCGCACAGGCGGCCAAAGTCATAGAATCGTGAAGAATATGCGGCTCCTCAAGCAACCAGCCGCCATCGACATATGCAATGCCGGAGGAATGCTGCTCAAGGCGGATCCATACGAAAGCAAGGGTCCAGAGCAAAGCTAGAACGGTAATTAGAGTCCTGCGGGTCTCAAGAAATTCGTACCATTGCTTTTTCGCAACAATACATGTGAATCCTATTGCGAAGAATATGAAGAACCAGAACCACTCGTAGGCGACTCCTATGAAACCGGGGAAGAAGGGCTTGAACACAATCTCTGATAATGTCAAGGCAACAGGCATCAACAATAAAGGTCCAAGATTATATTTTACTGAAAAATTGGCCTTTATTGCCCTTGAGGGTAATCCTCCGGGATTATTTCGAACTGAGTTGAAGACAGGGGTCATAATCAGGGAGTAGAGGAATAGATTCCACAGGAACCACAGATGGCCGAGTGCGATTAACTTTCCAAAGACGGGAATCCAGAAGGAAAGCGAACGCCAGACCATGCCTAAGAGGAAGGCTGATGTCATTTCCGACAAGTTTGGATCGATTTCACCAGTAATCACTTGGCCTGCAAAGCCCATAGTCCAAGCTCCGAAGAACATCGGGATTAACAGGCGTTTGATTCTCTCCTTTAGAAAGGTCTTCCACACTCTCCTCTGAAATGCAAAGGCGGTTCCCATTCCTGAAATCATGAACAGTGCTGCAAGCCTCCATTGGTGCATCCAATGGAGTATCATGCTCTCTATGGTAACAGACTCTGCACTGTAGTCATTATTCTCTTCTGCAAACTCCAAACGATCCTGCTCATCGATTTCTCCAACATTCGGATTTATGTCAGTTCCATATGTGGACCAATAAACACCTATGGCCACATGGAAGGGTATCAAAAGACCAAACAAAATGACTCTGAGCCAATCGATATCGTACCTCCTTTGACCGGGCATCGTTCACGATTCCCAGAAAATTTTGATTAGAAGTTTGCTATATGCCATCAACATGCGAGGTTTCGTTATTGCGATTCCCCTGTTCATGTTCTTTGGATTCATTCCATTCGGGATTTTAATGGAAGAGATGCTTGGTGAGAGTTTGCTTTTCTTTTGTTTCATGTTTCTTTACGTACTTTTATTTCCATTGTCGCCGATTATCGCTGCAGGACTTATTGGAGATAAACGAGAAGTTCGAATTGATTCAGAATTAAATGATGCAAGGGAGTCAAACGGGCATAACGGAGAGTCCGGGGCTGTGGGGTGGTGGAACTCCGATATGACCGAAAATGATGGGTATCAATGACTCTTCGGGTGATTCCACATGGCGCGGGGTTCAATGCCAAAATTCGCATTTCTCCTGCTCAAGGAGCATCCCTATGGAAGGGAGATGCTGCGTCAGTTACTGTCAGAGAATTTCATCCCTTTGATGGTGATATCAGAGGACTCGGGTATTGGCGACGAAGAGCGTGAGAAGTTTCTCAAGAGGATTGAGGGGAATCCAGTCGCTCCGACCATCGAGAGTCAGATCGCCAAGCTGTCTGAGGATGGTTTCCTTGTACAGCATATCGAAGTGAACAAGCACGACAGCCCTAACGTAATGCCTCACATAGAGGATTTCGACCTCGATCTGATCATCTTCGGTGGAACCAGGATAATCAGGGGCGAAATCTTGGACTTTCCCAAAAACGGCGTGCTTAATTCACATCCTGGGTTACTCCCAGAGTGCAGAGGTTCGGCTTCTCCTGCTTGGTCTGTTTACCACGACATACCGATAGGTTCCTCAACTCATTTCTGCGA
>PBBV01000018.1 GCA_002717835.1 Methanobacteriota archaeon | reverse complement strand
TTACAACCCGTCAACCGAACCCAGCCTCATGCCGATCGAGGATAGCAGGATGCCGGGCTTCCATCGCCTATCGCCCAAAGAGCGTAGAGAGAAACTAGCTGAGGCCGCTAATCTTGATCGAGATCACCTAAAAGCTTGGGAATCTGGGACTTTGGACAGCGATACTGCAGACAGGATGATTGAGAATGTCGTAGGTACCTACGCCCTACCCATCGGCGTTGCTACTAACTTCGTTATTGACGGAGAGCACTACGCCATCCCTTTCGTGGTGGAAGAGGCCAGTGTAGTGGCAGCTGCCTCAAACATGGCCAAAAGATGCCTCTCAAATGGTGGCTTCAAATCAAACAATGATGACCCGATAATGATTGGTCAGATACAAGTTGTTGGCCTCGATGATGCGGGTTCAAGTGCGGAAAAGGTACTCTCTGCAAAAACAGAGATAATCGATATGTGCAATGAAGTGGACCCCATTCTTGTCCGATTCGGAGGAGGGTGTAGAGATATTGAAGCACGGCCAATTGAGACCTCTTCAGGCCCTATGTTAATTGTTCATTTACTGGTTGATTGTAGAGATGCAATGGGAGCTAATGCTGTTAATACTATGGCGGAAACAGTGGCGCCAAGAATAGAGGAGTTAACTGGCGGTACTGTAATCCTCAGGATAATTAGCAATCTCGCAGTTCATCGCTTAGCACGAGTTTCGGCCACATTTACTCCAGAAGAAATGTCTGATACTGGAAATGATTCATCTCAGGGGTCCGAAGTAATTGATGGGGTGATACAGGCATATCACTTCGCAGCGGCTGATCCATTCAGAGCCACCACGCACAATAAAGGCATAATGAACGCCATTTCCGCTGTGGCCATAGCCTGTGGACAGGATTGGCGCGCAATTGAATCTGGAGCGCACTCTTATGCCGCACATGGCCGNACNTANGGNTCNATGACTGAATGGAGCACGGATTCAGATGGGAATCTCGTAGGATCTATCGAACTACCAATGGCCGTTGGTCTGGTAGGCGGGGCCATACGTATCCATCCCGGNGCAAAGGCGAATGTTGCACTACTCGGTGTGGAATCTGCGAATGACCTTGCAAAGGTCATGGCTGCAGCTGGCCTTGCTCAGAATCTAGGGGCCCTCAGAGCATTGGCTACTGTTGGCATTCAAGCAGGACACATGAAACTTCATCTTCAGAATATGATAGTTGCCGCAGGTGCAGAGGACGGGGAAATAGAGGAAGTTTCCGCGCTTGTAAAATCAAGCGGGGAGAGGATAACGATGGCTGCGGTGGAGAAGGCATTGAAATCGATAAGAGAATGATCTTGAATCTCACTCTTCTTCGCCTGATGGCCCGTATTCCATAATGGTGGCCTGACCGCCACTCAATGAGGCTGCAAGTTCAGCACCAGTCATACCTGCATCTGAAGCCTGCTTCCTAAACCATGCTCTTACTTTCGAAGACTCGACATCAGGGGCACCAAAATATTCAGCAAATCTTCTCGTTGTCATCAAGCGTCTAGTTAATCCATCCCTACGTCTGCTAATTAGGCCCATAGCAGACAATTCACGCACGTGATCGTATGCCCTCTGACCCAGCATGCCAACCAAAGTCGATTGCGACATTGGCTGGTGATATGCTATCAATGCAGCAGCGGGCATGAGCCTCTGGGGTATATCTGGACGTACCCCGCCAGGCATTCGGTCTGAGAGACTGGGTTTCACCTCCATTATCCATCTTCCCGATACCTCAGATACCTGTAGCGCTCCGGATCGTCGGCGTGATAGTGTTGCCCTGAGGGTCGAAAGCGCTACCTCAACTGCACCTTCGTCTTCCTGGGCTGCGAATGCTATCTCTCCAACGGTCATTGAGCGTCCGGCGCCGAATAAGATTGCTTCCAGGATCGTGGATAGTTCAGGCTGATCCATCAGATGGCCTCCTCGATTTCAGGGGGCGGATGCAGTCTCGAGGATAATTCCTCGAAATCGGATTCGCTTGGGTGAAGATCGGTCAGGATTACCGATCCATCGATGGCGTCTTTCTGCTCGATTGAGGCATACCCCCTGTTGACCAGAAATAATGTTGCAACCATTGCCGCGACCTGTGCTTCAGCATTTGCTTCCTCGCGTGTTGTGCCGCTTTCCATGGATCTATCTGCTAGCTCCTCGGATATGGCTGAGAGTGTGCAGGTTTGATCTTCGGGATTTGTGCGCATTCGCATGGCCTCCCACGTCCTCCGTATGTCTCCCTCCAAGTCTTCGACGTGCAGGCTCCCGCTGAATCTCTCACGTGCCATTTCAAGTGAAGCTCTCCGCTTCTCGGCGATCTTTAGCCGTAAGTTCTGCTCTTCGGATATCCTGCTGGCAGCTTTCAATCCCATCAAGAGTTCTCCAAGAGTAACTGGACGCCCCTCTTCTCTCTGAATTCTTCCAGAAAACATGTCTGGAAGACGTTCCTTGTGAGTTCCGGTTATTATTCCAACAGAGAAATTGTAATCATTATCATCGAAATCAGACTCCCAACCGCCATCATAAATCCAGGGTTCATCGACTTCATCCTCGTGATTTTGTCTTTCTATGAGGGATTCCGCTTGGCCTCTAAGCACCTGCCATGCCATGCGAATAAGACGGCCGCACGTAGGCAAGTCGATGTCTTCTGTATCTTCGATTCTTGTTGAAAACATCTCGAGGAAAGCAGATAAATCAACGGCCCAAGGATCTAGATCTTTATCCTGAAATAACTGTAATACGAGTGCTACTGACCTATCAAAAGGGTCATTCAGAAATTGGTGCTCAGCCTCTTCCATCTCAGCTAATTCTAGTATCCTATCCAGATAGGCACTAGTCTCCAAATCTACCTCGTCAGTGAGTAATCGGGCTACGATATCATCGCGTAGGGCCTTCGCATCAAGGATGCCCATGTAGCCTCACTCCGTCTCCAACATCTGTCCCAGATCTTCCTCTCGTACGGTCGCATCAATCGATGCAGCGGGATTCCTCTCACTTCCATCGTCGGCTGCTTCAGCACGGTCTCGTAATTCTCCCAAAGGATCGTTCTCCCCTTGCTCGATGCTTTCAGGATCTACCCCTGCGCGTTCCATGACTCCTCCGATAGAGGATAGCGAGTCAATGGGTTCTGGTACAATTGGTCTCTTTGAAGGATGGGGGAGGTCTTCCGATAGCATGTCTGAAGTTGAGGGAGGTCCTTGGGCTTCCATTTCTTTCTCGAATGCTTCACCGAGGGCCAATGCAGCCTCTCTGTTGAAATCGGTAATTCTCCTACTAACGCCATCTCCAGCATGAGTGATTCCAACGTGATGATTGGCCATTGAAAGACTGACCTTCCTCAATGTGACCATGATGAATTGAGCGGCCTCGCTTCGCCGTCTACATAGCATTGCAATCCGTTGACAATTGAATGGATCGAGATTTTGGTCTACCTCGTCGAAATAATAGAATGTACTTGGCTCGAAATCTTGTATCGAGAAAACAAGTGCTAGTGCGGCCATGGACTTCTCTCCGCCGGAGAGTTGTGATCTTCGTGTTTTCTGACTCTTGCCTGGAGGGACACAATCCATCTCCAATCCGCCCTCGAAGGGATTTTCTGGGTTCTCGAGCCTCAATCTCCCATTGCCGCCTGGTTGAAGAATAGCATATACCCTCGAGAAGTTCTCACTGATGTGTTCAAAGACAGCGAGGAGTCTGCTCTTTCTTTCATCCTCGAGTCTATCTACGATATCAACGAGCATGTCGCGCCTCTTCCTAAGTGTGGAGCCATCTTCGATGAGTTGCTCTATTCTATTCGCAGTCTCATCATACTGTTCGATTGCTAGCATATTGACATCGCCGAGACTGTCGAGTTTCCTCTCAATCTTTGATATGAGTCGTTCAACCTCGGCCAGGGTTGGCATCTCTTCATCGGGACCGGGGATTTCAATTTCCTGATCGAGAAGTTCCTGTTTCAAATCCATTGCAGCGCTTTTAGCCGACATGATGCCATGATCGAGTGCGTCAATTGTGACCTGTATTCGTTCCCTCTCGGATCGTTTGTTCTGAGCCTCGGTACGAGCCTGTGAACGCTCTTCGATGATTGAATCTCTCCTAGATGAGAGGATACCGAGTTCCTCACTTGCATGCTTTGCCCTGGATCGGAGTTCAGAAAGTTCGATCCCAGCATTTACAGATGATGTGTTGATTTCTTCTATCTCCTTTCTTTGGGATTCACATCGCTCACTGAGACGGTCTTTCTTTTTCTCGAGTTCAGTGATTCTGCCTCTTAGAACATCGAGGCTGACATCTGCTGATTCCACTTTTGCAATGGCCTGCTGTCTTTTTACCAATGCCTTACCTTTCTCAGTCTCAGCCTCAGAAAGAGTTCTCGAGAGGTGATCTGGAGATTGCTTCAGAAGGTCTTCACTTGCTGCCTTACGCGCGTCTACTGCTTCCTCGAGGTGTTCCTTTGCCGCGATNAGATCGGAGGATGCCACTCTTCTTGCCGCCTCACATCGCTCTAACTCGGATCTCGCGCTTTCCAATCGCTTTGAGATGTTTTTCACATCAGCCTCTGCCCTATCCAGATCGGCTCTCCATTCCCTGGCTCGAGACTCTGACTCTGAACCTGAAAATTCTGCAATTTTATCAGTGAGTTCCTGGACTGAATCCCTAGTTTCCCTGAGAGCGGCTTCCACTGTAGCCCTGACTAAACTTGCTTCATTCACAGCGCCCTCTAACGGTCTGAGTGAAAGGGAAGGGTCGGAAGAGCCGAAGGAAGGAGCGTTTCGGGATGAGGAGCCCCCGGTCATGGCGCCGCTGCCTTCTACTATGGATCCGTCGAGAGTGACTAATCTGACTCCGCCCATATTTCTTCGAGCGACGTCAAGGCTCTCCACAAGCAGCGTGCTCCTACTTACAAGATGGATTGCATTTTCGATTTCAGAAGGATAGTCCAAAAGTTCGTGCACGAAACCGATCACCCCTGGATTTCTGGCAACCATCAGGGATCTGCCCTGAGGGCGTTGTCTTCCAAGTCTATTGAGTGGCAGGAATGTGGCTCTTCCACCACCATTTTTCTTGAGCCACGAGATACAGTCTGCTGCAACTTGATCGTCTTCGACCACAATACTTCGCATGCCTCCGCCCAATGCATGTGCGATTCCCTCCGCATGCTTGTCATCTTTCGGGGATACCAGTTCTGCGATGGAGCCGAGTATGCCCCTTACAGACCCCTCCTGCCGAAGTCTAGTAAGGGCCGCAGCGACCGCTGCTGATCCATGTGTCTGGGCATCTAACCTAGCTCTTGCCTTCTCGAGTCTCATCTCAGCCTCCCTATATCTTGAGTCGGCCCTGTCCCTATCCTCACGCAGCTTTGACTCAATCCTCCTCAATCGCATCAATTCCTCGCCAAGTTTAGCTGGATCGTCTCTCTCTGCCTCGATCTGCATGTCTTCGCCATGTATCTCCAAATCATCTCTGAGAAGAGTCGCCTGCTCATACTCTTCCTCAAGAGAGACTACTGCCTCCATGGCGATTGCCATAGATTGATTTGCTCGATCGTAAGTTAGAGTTGTATTCGAATGGGAATCTTGTGCGGCAGTCACTGCATCATTTGCCTTCCCAAGAGCTCTGCTGAGATCCATCTGGATCTTGCTGCCTGTTTCCAATGTGCTCTTCGCCTCTTTTATGGAAGCCTCATATTGCTCAATTTCAGCATCTGTATCTCGAATATCATCAGAGGCTTCGGCCTTTGACGATTCATACTCGTCAATGGAAGTCTGAACGCGGATAATCTCGTCGATATCGGCCTCAAGATCAATCTGAGCCTCTTCAACAGATGTTTCGAGATCGCTTATCCTGTCCTTTGATCTCTCTATTTCTACCTCAAGAGTTCTCATCTTGTCTATNATTTCGCGATTTTCGCCCGTTGANAGTTCCTCTATTTGCCGGCCTACCTCAGCAAGTTCCTCTTCAAGAGCAAGCAAGTCTTTCTCCCTCTGGCGCGCTTCCTCGAGAAGTGCGTACGATCGTGTTCTATATCCCTCTTGCTCGGCCCTCAATGCATCGGATTCATGCATCTTGGCGAGATATCTGCATTTTGATAAGGATGCACGGTTAAGCTCGAGTTCATCTTTGAGGTGCTTGAACCTCAGAGCTTGCTCGCGCTCCTTGCCAAGGCTTTCGAGTTGCTTCCTCTGATCAGCCTCGAAAAGATCGATTGTCTCCATTGAGCCTTCGACTTGTTTTCTTTGTGTGGATGCCCTACGTATATCCTCANCGTAGGCTGTTACTCCTGCGACGTCTTCCAATATAGCCCGGCGACGATGGGCAGTCATAGTGGCAAGAGTTGTCACGTCGTTTTGTAGCACTACATTATATCCGTCACCTCTCAGTCCTGCCTCTTTTAGGATTCTTCTGAATTCTCCAGATGATGTTTTTTCGCCATTTATTCTAAAGTCAGATTTCGGATCGCCCCTTTCTGTGAGTCTGACCGATCTGGTGAAGGCAACCTCGTCAGAATCAACTCTCAATTGTCTAGAGCCGTCAGATGATTTTGGATTAGTGAACGTCAAAGTAGCAGACATTCGCTTAGCTGCCCTTCCACTATTTCCCCCGTTGAATATCAATTGCTTGAGATTCTCAGCCCTGAGAGCCTTAGTTGATCTGGTTCCCAGAACAAATTGTATAGCGTCGCCGGAATTTGATTTTCCGGAACCATTAGGTCCTGTTATAGCGGTGAATCCTGATTGGAACGGGATGGATACTTCCCCTCCAAACGACTTGAAATTGAGGACGTCTATCCTTATCAATCGCATTTCCCAGTCCCCTCAAAGCAGTTTTTTTTTCTGCTTCAGACNGGAAGCGGCCCTCGGCGGCATTATCAACATTGAGTATTAACGAAGGCGCAGCATGTCGATTAGAGAGGTTGATTNNAATCACCGTTTTTTCTCTGCCAAGGTTCAATTCACTGTGTCTTTTGCAGGTATCATGGAAAGTATGCGTGACATTAGCTTTGATGTTGTGATCGTAGGCTCTGGTATCGCCGGATTATTCACAGCACTGAGATGTACGCAAAGAGGGCTAAGCGTGTTAGTTGTCACAAAGAGCAGGATCGCATCGTCATCGACAAATTGGGCTCAGGGTGGTATCGCGGCAGTTCTTGATGTGGATGATAAAGAGGCAATAGAAGCCCATGTGCTCGATACGATATCCTCTGGAAAAGGCCTCTGTGACGAGGAAGTGGTTCGCTCAGTTGTGTCCGAGGCTGCACACAGAATATCCGATCTCATATCCTTTGGCGTGGGATTTGATAGTGGAATCGACGGGTACCACAAGGCTAGGGAAGGTGGCCACTCCGAGGCTAGAATTCTGCATTCCAAGGATCGAACAGGTGCAGAAATTGAAGGTGCTCTGGAAGCGGCGNCATCAGACAAAGGCATGAACAGGCTGGTGATAAAGGAGGATTGGATGGCAGTTGACATAATTCAAAAAAAGCATGGATATCCNTCTACAGGGGTTTGCGGAATATGGTGTCTGAAGCCGAATGGACTAGTCGAAACGATACGCGGGTCTGCGGTGATACTTGCAACGGGAGGATGTGGAATGCTGTATAGTTCGACAACAAACCCCGCAATAGCAACGGGCGATGGTGTTGCGATGGCATCAAGATGTGGTGCTGATATTCGCGATATGGAATTCATACAATTCCATCCCACAGCACTGGAAGGTCAAGACAGACCTTTCCTGATTACTGAAGCAATGAGGGGGCACGGAGCAGTCTTGATGACAGTAGAAGATCACATCAAATGGCGTAAGGAAGGCGGGTCGGCCCCCAACTGGTCCTACATGAAGAAATACTCTCCGATGGGTAGTCTGGGNACTAGGGATGTTGTGGCAAGAGCAACCGATGCAGAATTGAAGATGAGTGGTGAATCACACGTTTTGTTGGTGACCGAACATCTCGATGTTGATTCTTTGCGTGAATCATTCCCAACAATATGCAAGCGTCTTGATGANCAAGGATTGAGTCTTGGACCGGATCCAATACCCGTTCGCCCTGCTGCACACTATCTTGTTGGCGGGGTATCTGTCGACCGGTTTGGCAGAGGCTTGAGGAATGGAGAGGTTATTCCAGGCCTTTACGCCATTGGAGAAACGGCCTGCACAGGGCTTCATGGTGCAAATCGTCTCGCTTCCAATAGCCTTCTTGAAGCAGTGGTTTTCGCTGAAAGATGCTCGGAGCATGTATCTGTATTCGCCCTTGAGGCAAATGAAATCGAAGATGTCCCAGATTGGAGAGCTGAAGGGCTGCCCGAGTTGATTGAGCATGCTCCCCTCGGAACTGATTTACTCGCTCTCAGGAACATGATGACAAGGGATGTAGGACTCGTTAAAAGCGACTCTAGGCTTATGAGAGCCAGGAGAAGGGTTTCGCATCTAGAAAATGAATTAGAAACCATATGGAGAGGGAGTCTTCCGACCAGGGAACTCGTTGAGCTTCGGAATCTTATCATATGTGCTGGACTGATAATCGAATCTTCCATCAATAGAAGAGAGAATGTCGGTCTGCATTACAACATAGACTTGGAGTGATTATCTCACTCGATGTTTGCAGTCTCGATTGCTTTCACCAGTGCATAGAGTGTCGTATTTATTGGCACGGGAACCCCAAATGCTTCAGCCTCTTCAGATATGCGTCCGCATAGCGAATCAATTTCTGTTCTTCGTCCAGACATCAAGTCTTGAAGCATAGAACAGCGATTATTCGATGTTGATCTAATCACTCCAATTACCTTGTTCTCTATATCGATATCGGAGAAATCAATTCCCTTATTTCTCGCAACTGTTACTGCTTCGGATGCCGCTGCCATGGAAAGTGAAAGGAGATAGGGATCCGATTCTATCATCCCGTTCTCGAGACCTGCGATGGCACAAATAGGATTTATTGCAACGTTGATAATCGCCTTCATCCATATCGAGGAGTTGAGATTTTCAGACCATGACGGTTTGAGATTAGCATCCTCGAAAGCCTGAATCAAGGATGTCTCTATTTTTCCGGGGAGCTTTCTCTCAAGGGATCCAATGGTTATATCTCCAAACCCAGCCCAATGTATGCTTCCAGAATCATCTTTCCAAGCACCATGGGTGGTGGATCCACCTAGCACTCTTTCCTTGCCGATAATCTCGTTTAATTTCTCGACGTTGCCTAGGCCATTCTGCATGCTAAGAACCATACCAGACGAAGCGAGTACATTGCGGGCGATTCTACCGAGTAGCTCGGTGTCTCCTGACTTCCCGCATATTATTGCAATATCAACAGAATGTGATATCGAATATGCTTCTTCATCTATCATTGTATCCACGATTTCGAATCTGCCCGGCGGGATCATCTCTATTGGACCATTATGATGGTGGAGAACCATACCCTCAGCAGATATTCGGAGCGCTGTTTCTCCTCTAGATACGGCAATTAGGTGGTGTTCTGTTTTACTTAGCGCTCCTAAGATTAGTCCGCCTATTGATCCGACGCCAAGTACGGCTATGCGCATCAGGTACAGCCCCCTAGTGGACATCTGGCTGCAAGATGAAGGACTGCTCCATTGTCATCAGTAGTTAGCCAGACCGAGCTAAAGACGCCTCCATCACTATCGAAGGTGACCGTTACTTCCGCAGATTGNTTAGCAGCTATCGAATCTGGAGCGTCAACATGCCAGACATCAAGGGATGGCACATCTCCAGACCACTCCCTGCTTACAATAACGGTAATATTCTCTCTGTTCTCGATTGAGAATGTCTCCGAATTAATGGCTATGCCCATGCCTGATTCTGACGATTGGATATCCAGGCCCTCTTTTATTCTCAGAACTTCAACAATTTCACGACCGTTACACACAACAATCCAACCCTCGGAAGGGATTGTTAGATTCACTGATATGGGNTTCGGTGAGAGTATCAGTGATGCAATCCCGAGATTCCAATCGATGGGCCCCTCGGCATTAACGTGAGTGTCCATAGAATTTGTTTTGACGCATGTTGGGTCAAAAACAGGGTTTACGTGGGCTATTCTGACATTTGGGATAAGCAGCCTATCCGGGACGGCCCAACTGCCATTTGGTAGGCCTAACCAGGCTTCGCTCGCTTTTATTGGAAGTTGCCAGGAACGTGCATCCCCCTGATCTTCTCCTTCAGGCGTGAATGTGATTTCTGGAGCCATCGCTCGCCCTCTGTTGTCCCTTTCGGCCCCTTCTATGGCGCCCGGAAGAGGTTCTATGCAATGCCTACTCCGGACACCGGGTTCCAATTCGGTGTTCTCCGACAACCAGAATGGATGGTCTACAGACCAGATTCCAGGATCATCAACGGATGTCTCAATATCGATACATGCAGATGTTGAGTTTCCTTCCAACAGCCACGAAGACGAGAATGGTGCACTTCCGCCTGGAATTGTGACGAGGATCGGATGCTGTCTAATGGTGACACCATCATCAATTGTGAGAATTATTCTAGCCGGATGTACTAGGTACGATTCGGGCGGACTTGATGTTAACTTCATGGAAATTTTTTGCTTGTTACTCTGGATGATATTATCGAATTTAATCTCTTCAATCGGCGTGCCAACGGAATCCGTTACTTCCCAACCTGATTCAGAAGGGTCATCGATTTCAATCGCAATTTCCCCTGACAATGGTACTACCCCGATTGGGGTTAGTGAAATTTCAAAATCTTGTGTCCCATTGACTTCGATACTTGATGGCCATTGTGTTGGATCTAGTCCCTCTGACCATTGTTCGTATTCATTCGCAGGAGACATTCCCGGAATCCCAAGAAGAAGTATGATTACTGTTGCAGCAGCATATCTCTCGAGAGATTCCCTCGGGAACCCGTCGGCCAAGTTAACTACAAGCGGGGGTTTTAGTTGGTCATTGCCGAACCGTCGCATACAGGCTATTGTTGCGATGAGCAACCATGGTAAGAAATCGCTTGAAACGAATACAAGGACCAAAGCACCCAGGGACGCTACGAATAATGTGTTCTGGGAAGATATGTCCAGATGTCGCTCACTCCCCATTACAGCTGAAAGGATTCTGTCCCCGGGAAGCCCTGGGATTGGAAGCAATAGCAACCAACCAAGGGTGCTCAAGGAAATTCCTGCGAGACCTAGTGGATGAATCCATTGAAGCCGTATTCCGACTTCTGATTCGATTAACAATGGTGCAATTAAGTTGGGTATAATACTGCCATGGAATACCAGCGGAGCGGATGCGAGGTTCTCTGGAGGCGAGGAAGGGGTGAGTAGTATTCCTACCAGTATTAATGGCTGGCCTACGACGAACAAAATAGCTGGGATTGTTAACTCGATTTTAGCAAGTGTCCTCCTATCTGGAACGGGAGTATATTCGGAATTCTTCTGACTGAAGAGCCCGAAGAGTCCGAAGGGCCACCACATAGGCGAAATTTGAGGGATAGCCAGCGGTATCATCTGACCGGAACGAATGCCAGCATCAGCGTTCATTCTTCGCTTACACTCGCTGGCGAATGCCAATGTGAGAAGGAGCGGCAAGACGTAGTAGAGTATTGAAGCGACATACGTATTTCCAGAAATACCGACATTCCTAGACCATGCGCTTCCTGCAAACATGGCCATAATCGATGAAAATAGCCAAATCGATGCCAATTGCCAAAGAGGGAGAATGTCCGAACCGTAAGATCTGTCTCTGACAGTCAAGGTAGGTGGATCCATTGAACTTATAGTTCCAATGAGTCCTAATTCGACTAATTCTTCATTGAGTCCTGAAATTGCATCCCCGTTCGAGTAACCAGATCTGGCTTCGACTACCCAAGAGTATCGACTTATCGATTCATCTCCAATGATGAAAAAGCGAGATGCAATGCGCTCGATTAGTTCAGAGCGAGACCATTCTCTACGGTGAATGGTGATGGTGTTCTGCCCCGCCAAGTGTATCTCTCCGNGATCGTCACCCCGGGGAGTCATTTCAATGACTTGTTCAGATGGGGGGCGGATTGAGTCTATTTATTCTTAAATCGCTTTAGACGGAATGTCTCCTCGCGCTCCATTTCTTCAAGCCTTAATTGGATAAATGTCTGTGCCTCCTTCATTTCGGGGATGACCTTGAATTCAAGCGCATTCACCCTTCTTTTTGTGGCTTCAATTTCAGCAAGTAGTTTCTTGAGAGTTGCCTCCATTTCAGCAGCCTTAACGATATTCTCGATGAGACTGGAATAAGCATCTGCTGCTTCGTCAATATACGCCGATCCGCCGATGAGCCCTATACCGCGCTCTTGGATCGTTGAGGTGAGATGCTCTCCCGTTACACTTGGAACGACGACACCCATTATGTTGCGCTTCGAAACTTCAACTTCAGGGCGAGTGGCGATAGCAATGGCAGTGCTCTTAACGGGCAATGCGCCCTCTATGCTGCTTGCAAGGCTGATTGATTTGATTGCTGCTCTGTAAGCTTCGAGTAAATCTTCTCGCGCTTTTATCATGTCTGCAAGGAGCATTCTAAACTCGTGAAAGAGTCCGTCCCTCTTCATTTTGAGGAGTTTGTAACCATTCTGAGTCTGCTTGATGCGGCGCTTGAGGTTGATCAGTTCACTTCGAGTTGGTTTGATATCTAAAGCCAAAGCATCACCTCCAAAAAATCCCTTTTTTCCTCAAGATCATTCTTTCTTTTCTTCGGGATGATACTTCTCAATGAGTTCTTGATCTAGTCGAACAAGGTACTTTGTATCGATATTTGTCATGAGTTCCCAACAGAGATTCAGAGTCTCGTCTATTGTTCGATCTTCATCCCTGTCTTGCCTCAGGAACTTATCCTCGAAGATGTCTGCAAACTTCAGAAGTTGCAAATCCCTCTCATTGAGCGCATCCTCTCCGACAATCGCAACAAGACCTCTCAATTCTCTACCCTGTGCATAAGCTGCATACATCTGGTCACTGACTTTCTTATGGTCATCTCTGGTAGTCTTCTCACCAATACAAGATCCCATCAGCCTTGATAGGGATGGAAGAACGTTAATCGGAGGATATATGCCGGCTTGATGAAGTTCTCTTGAAATGACAATCTGTCCTTCTGTTATATATCCTGAAAGATCGGGGATTGGGTGAGTAATGTCGTCTCCCGGCATTGTAAGTATAGGGAATTGGGTAATGCTNCCCTTCTTGCCCTTCACAATACCTGCACGCTCATAGAGCATGGCGAGATCTGTGTACATATAACCGGGGTATCCACGTCGACCCGGGACCTCTTCCCTTGCTGCTCCAATCTGTCGTAGCGAATCACAATAGTTTGTCATGTCNGTGTAAATAACTAGAACGTGATAGTCATGTTCGAAGGCAAGATACTCGGCTGCAGTGAGTGCGAGGCGCGGTGTGATTAGCCGTTCAACTGCGGGATCGTCTGCAAGATTCACGAATAAAGCAGCATTTTCTAGAGCACCGGTGCGCTCAAGGTCTGATCTGAAGAAATTGTACTCTTCTGCNGTGATGCCCATTGCACAGAAAACCACAATGAATTCCTCATCGCTATCCCTTAGTTTTGCCTGGCGGGCTATTTGTAGCGCAATATCGTTATGTGGAAGACCGGATGCACTGAAAATAGGCAATTTCTGGCCTCTTACGAGGGTCGTACAGCAATCTATCGCACTGACGCCAGTTTGTATGAAGTCATGCGGAGACTGTCTGGAGTAGGGGTTTATCGCGGCACCGATAATATCTGCATCCTCATCTGCGATTATTTCTGGTCCACCGTCACGGGGTCGTCCGGCGCCATCCAAAATCCTGCCAATAAGGCCCTTGCTCACAGGGAGTTTGAATACATCACCTAGGAATTTCACTCCCGCCTTGCGGTCTATGGCTTCTGTGCCCTCGAAAACTTGTACTACGACCATATCATCTGACGTATCCAAAACTTGGCCATTCTTCTCGGAACCATCGCTCAAACGAATGCTAACAATTTCTCCGTAGGCCACTGGTTCGGTCTTTTCCAAGAAAACTAGTGGTCCTTTGATATCTGTGATTGTCTTATACTCCTTGCTTGTCATTCATCATCCCTCCTTTAGTTGGCCTCCGCAGTTCCTGCGATTTCGACCACCATGGCCTCGACCAGCCCGCCGATCTTCTCCAAATAGCCTTCAGCAAATCTAGCTCTCATCAGCTCGGTACGGGCTGGTACGTTTACAACATCTTGCAATCTAGCGCCAGCAGCCATGGCCTTCTTTGCTTCATCTTGGAATGTTAGGATAGCTTGCGCCATAGCATACTGTTGTTGTACGCCGCTGTATGCATCGACTGGATCGAAGCCGTTCTGCTGCAAGAAATACTCTCGAATCATACGAGCAACTTCCAATGTCAGTTGCTGGTCGATTGGGAGGGCATCCGAACCCACAAGCTGAACGATTTCCTGCAATTCAGCCTCGACCTTGAGTAGCGCGCTTATCTGAGTTCTGACCTCGGGGAAGTCGCTCGCGATATTATCGCGGAACCATTGGTTTAGGCTCTGAGGATAAAGAGAATATGAACTGAGCCAGTTGATAGCNGGGAAATGTCGTTGTCTCGCCAGACCGGCGTCTAGTCCCCAGAAGACCTTGACGATTCGAAGAGTACCTTGGCTTACTGGCTCGGAGATATCTCCACCTGGAGGGGAAACGGCGCCTATTACTGTGACCGAACCATCTTCGCCGTTGAGAGTCTCAACACGACCTGCACGCTCGTAGAACTCAGCCAGCCTGCTAGACAAGTATGCTGGATAGCCTTCCTCGCCGGGCATCTCTTCAAGTCTGCTGGATATCTCTCTCATGGCTTCCGCCCATCTGCTCGTTGAATCTGCCATCAGAGCGACNTCATATCCTTGATCCCTGAAATATTCGGCGATTGTGATTCCCGTGTAAACAGATGCTTCGCGTGCTGCTACTGGCATATTGGACGTATTTGCTATCATCACGGTTCTATTCATGAGGGGCTTTCCCGTATTTGGGTCGATAAGGNGAGGGAACTCATCCAGAACTTCGGTCATCTCATTGCCTCGCTCGCCACAACCGATGTATACGACAAGTTGTGCATCAGAGTATTTTGCAAGTGACTGCTGAGTGACCGTCTTGCCCGATCCAAAGGGGCCCGGTATCCCCGCTGCGCCGCCCTTCGCAAGTGGGAATAGGAAATCGAGTATTCGCATTCCTGTTACGAGCGGGGTGTCGGGTGCATACTTCTGTGAAAATGGCCNTGGATGGCGTACTGGCCATTCTTGCATCATCTGAATTTCAGTTCCATCATCAAGTTTGCAAACTGTTTGAGTTACATTGAATTCTCCCGATTTTATTGATTTGATCTTCCCGGACGCCTTCGGGGGAACCATGATTTTGTGTGTGATCGTGTCTGTTTCCTGCACTGTTCCGATGACTTGCCCGCCCTTGACATCATCGCCGACTGAAGCTGTCGCTACGAATTCCCATTTTTTCTTCAAATCAAGGCCGTCCGCATCTACGCCGCGCGTAATAAAAACTCCCATCACCTCTTCTAGAGTCTGGAGTGGCCGTTGTATACCATCATAGATTTGAGTCAACAACCCCGGCCCCAATTGNACAGAAAGAGTCTGTCCAGTGCTCAGAACCGGTTCACCGGGACGAATGCCCGAGGTATCTTCGTAGACCTGAATGACGGATTGATCGCCATGTATCTCGATGACCTCCCCCATAAGTTTCTCGTGGCCAACACGTACAACTTCATACATTCTTGCCTCAATTCCTGTTGCTGTGACAACAGGTCCGGATATTCGATAGATGACTCCTTCATTTTTACTCATTTTTTCACTTCCATTGTTAATTTTATTTCCATAGATCGACGCCCAGCGCCGACTTGATTGATTCACGAAGGGTATTATCCTCCTGAGTTCCTATGCCCAAAACGGTCGGCGTTATGCTTTCCGCGATCCGCTCTCGAAGACGCTCCGAGAGTTGGGCCAGATCGGCGTTATCCATGACGATTATGCCAACGGATGAATCCTCCAACAAATCTCTGATGGCTGATTCCATTTCCCTCTCTGATGAGGGGTGATAAAGGCGCGTAACGCCTGCTAACTGGAATCCAAGTGTGAATTCGTTAGAACCTATGACTGCTATTTCCATACTATCGCCTCATATGCTCCTCGATAACCTCGTTTGATAGTCCGGCTGCCTTTCCTCTGACTAATAATCTGAGATTCTGAACCTCGTGAGTCTTGCTCTCTATGTAGTGAACCACGGGCAGTACAGATACTGGGCTTCTGTGGGACATGCTGTAGAGAAGTGCGTCCCTTTTCTTTGCAAGAAGCTGTATCACGGGGTCTAATGATCCGCCTTCCGACGCTTCTATGGCTTGAGTCAGTCCCTCTGAATCAAATCTAGGGGATTTCTTGANGAGCACTTCCACGACCCCATTTCCTGTGGTCTCTCTGGACATTGTTCGAAGTGCATCTTTCGATATTGATCGTCCACCGGGTATCATTATNTTGACGATGTTTTCGTGGTCTATACCTTGTCGAATTGATCTCAGTATGTTGATCAGATTTTTATGATCAATCTCACATTTCAGATATCGCTTCAATGTGAAATCCGATCCAGGCAGTGAAACTGACTCAAGAGCGTCGGCATAATAGGCANTATCGAGAGCGTCTTCCATCTGCTGGAGAGTTGCTCCCTCCGGCAGTTTAGAGAGAGTTTTGCCCCAGGGGGAGGACCCCATCACGTTGATTGCGTCCACCAGTGTTTTCGATTTTGTCGCAATATCAAGCCACTTTCTGTTGTTTGAGTTCTCCTCAGGAAGTATCTCAGTCCGAAGAACTTCGTGGTCCGCTCCGCTGTGAATAGCTCTCAGCACAGTTTTGGCATTGGCATATTCAAAGCGTAGTGCATATATTGCAACCTGATCTCGAACTGAACCTGTGCAGAAATGGAGGACTTCTGCCAAGTCGCGGTCCAAGTTGTGGGACAATGCGGCTTCCACTAATTCAGCACCTTTCAACCGAGATGCATAGAGATCTAGGTCTGCTCTGTAACCAGAATCTGCGATACTGGCGGAGATTGCATTGGCATCTTGTTTTAGTAGCTGTTTCATTCTAACCTGGTCTATTAGGGCAGATTTTCTTGATTTCGCACGGGTTGAGGATGCGGCGTAATTCGCTTTTCCTCCTGAACGTGCCAATTCAATTACCCCCTTTTTATCCAAATAGAATCTTATTTACTTCCGAAAGAGATTGCTTCCAAGCAGCGTCTAATCTTCCATCAAATCGAAAATCTAGCAAAACCGAGCCGTCCAGTGACTCCAGAGTGAATCCGCCGAGTCCTTCTACAGAATCTCCAATCTTGAATCCATGCTTCTCTTTTTCGATAGCGGATTTATCGACATCAACAGGGTGTAGGATCATTCCTTCGGTGGCTTCAGACTTAGCTTCTTTGATGAGAGCCTTGATTAGCGAATTCCTGCCTTTCATCTTTGGTGCTGAAACAGCTTCTCTAGAAGCACTGTATGTGTCATCAAGGACAATTCTACGTGCAATTAGGCCAGCATTCTGGTTTTGCTGCCTGATGCTCGCAACAACCTCCACGGATATTTGCTCAGCATCTTTCTCAGCCCTGGACAAAACCTGCTTCATGTGATTCTCGGCCTCTGCTTCAGCCTCACTTCGTATTATCTTGGCCTGATTCTTGGCGGCTTCGATAATCTCCTGAGCCTCGGCGTTGGCTTCAGCCTCAATTTGGTTTGAGAGTGATTCAAGAGACATGGTACGTCCTCATTCATGTGTTCGTTTCCGTCCAAGCAGATGCTCAGAGGAAGAACGCTAGTAGTCCGAAGAGTACGATTGTCTCTGGTAGAACGGTGAATAGAAGGGCTCGACCGAAGTTTCCTCCCTCGGCGACCATTCCGACAGCTGCGGCGCCAATTTGGCTCTGGCTGTAACCGGTTCCGATACCGCAAAGTCCGAGTGCTATTCCAGCACCGATTTTTGCATATGCATCAACCGTACTTGTATTGTCTGCAGCTTCTTGTGCTGTTACCACTGATGCGATCATTGTGATCGCCGTCAAAGTCATTAACGCGCCTGTTCCTTTCATCATATTTTTCTTCATTTTCTTTTCCTCCTTTTTTTCCGTGCATTGCAGGAATGTTATGGTGTGTTGTCCACCTCTATGTATCTTTCATTGAAACCGAAAGCCTCGAAAGGTTCACCTTCGGCTAAGTAAAATTGCTTCATCCACTCGACGAAGTGTAGCCTGACCGCATGTATATTCGGGCTAACTAGGCCCAAAACCCACGCGAATAGCTGTACGCCGAACCATCCGACAAGTGCGACAAAGCCAATCAGAATGCCAAGGCCTCCGTCAGAAAAACCATCCAAGGCCGCAGAGTAGAGCATATCGTTCCCAGCGTATGCTATTTTCACTCCTACAATCCCAACTGCAAACAACCTGATGTATGACAACGTAGAGGATAGCAGACCGATTGCCTCAATGGGGGCTAAAATTACAGAGATTGCTAAAGGCAAGCCTTCTTGCATCAAATGAATTACTAGGAATACCAGTCCGATGGAAACCAAAACAAGTCCAGGCGTATTTATTGAGTCCGCCTTGTAAAAATCATAGCAAAACAAGAAGCCGCCGACCATAATGATCATCCAAGACACTTTGCCGTAAAGTGCTCCTTGCCAGCCATGTCCAACTCTGACCTCGTCGATGGCTCCGAGAGTGAAGCCGACCATTAGATGGAAAATTCCAATGTATATTGCGATGACNATCAAGTTCATGAGATCGGACGATACTCTGTGGAACGGGAATGCGAAGGTTAGGCTGTAAGGCAATTCAAGCACATAGTGTATTCTGCCACCATTAGGATAGAGAGCCGTCATCCAAGAGACCCATGATGGAACATCATACGCATCTTTGAAACATGCACCATGGGTCCACGTGTATTTTGTGCAAGCCGCCTCTGTGGCGTACTGGGCTTCTATGTGCGGTAAGAACTCGAAGCCCGCAAATTCGCCATACATGTATCCNAAAAACACAGTTGCTAGCCCGATGTAAATGAGCAACATGCCGAAGTATCTGGTTAGTTGATCTGTTTTTTCACTGGGAAATGCCCTTCTGATGAGGAGGCCGAGGGATATAGTAAGCAAACCATATGCCATGTCCCCGAGCATCAAACCGAAGAAAAGAGGATAAGAAAAAAGCATGAAAACCGTTGGNTCCATTCTTCCATAGTCTGATCTGCCTATAGCATCAGTTAGCAATTCCATTGGCGCAGATGCTCCGTGATCTCCGAACGCCACAGGAGGTTTTGGTTCTGTTGCGTGGTCATCTCCATGGTCATGATGGAATATTGTCGGGCGAACTGCCTCATATTCTGTGTACGTGCAGTAAGGGGTTAATGCACCAATGACTTCTTCAGATCTGTCGTCGGTAATCCAACCGTCTATTACGAAAGTGTGGTCTGTCACCGCTATCTTTACAGGTGCTTCTGATTCTGAAAAATCGAGTTCTAAAAGTTCTAGCCCTATGCATAGTTCAGCTCCATTCTCNTCGGTCCACGCACTTATTTCGGATTGAATTGCTTGCCTTTCCTCCTTCAACTGGGATTGNNTCGAGTTTGCAGCCTCTATCATTGAGGATATGCTACCATTGCCCTCAGGGATTTCAATAGCTTGAAAGCCCGAAGACTCAAGAATCGAGGACATCATTGCTTCATGTTGTTTAGCGCAAAAGACCGCCACTAAATCATCAACAACCTCTGCGTAGGCGTCATCTGGAAGATTCATCTCTGAAATGGCCGAGGGATTGGTGCATATTCCCACGAAAGAGGCGATTGAAGTGTATCCCCCTAGCAATTGAAGGTCTATGTTCAACGGCTGTAAGATTCTTAGGATCTCGGTATTGGCTTCGATTGAATTAATCTGATCTTCGATTTGACCAATTCTTGTGAATGATTCCATAACCTGCTCTACTGATAAAGAAAAATCATCATCAACGATATTCCTTGCTGTATCAAGCGAAACTGTATCACTGGGCCCGCTTGCCCCGGTCTGCATTACGATTGATCTGTATGTGGAAACCTGCCGCCCAAGGGAATTGTTCCTGGATGAGGGGGTGCCAAGGCTGAATCCTTCCTGATCATCGGCATATTCGTTGATGTGTATCGCATTGAGCCTGGATATCACACTGACGACATCGTCAATATGTGTCCTGGAACCGGCAGCGATGAGACGGCCAACTTTCTTGTTGGTGTATTCCCCGGCCATTTTCCCAGCTCCTGTAATCGAAATGCCTATTCAAGGAAAGAGTTGATTATCGCATCCACAGCAATCTGCCTGTTGGATTCCCCCTCTTGGTGGATCTTGTCTAGATCTTTCTGCCCTGATTTCTTTGTTTTCTGAGCTTTCTTTTCTGCATCTTTTCGTGCTGATGAAATTAAATCTTGGGCGCTGGCCTCTGCTTGTACTCTACCTTTCGCTACAATTTCTGAGGCGTTGCTTCGTGCTGTGGAAACGATTGAAGATGCTTTTTTGCCAGCTTCTTCTAGAATGTTTTGAGCCTTTGATTCGGCTTCTCTTATGGCCTTGAGAACGTCATTCTTGCTCATCACGATCGCCTTGTGATGATAGCGGTTTGACTAGGGTATATGATATTCACCAATGTGTTGTGTAAGTTGTATCAGGGTTGATACTTTCACAATGTGCCAAATACTCCCCTTCTTCAGGGGGTCACATGAATCCGGAGGGGATGGGCGAAACTGATTGGAACGAGCTCCAAAATAATCTTGAAGCGACCATCCCCGTGTANGACCGAATNAACCGTTTTGCCACAGTTGGCCAGGTTAGTAAATGGCGTAGAATGGTGGCTAGCCGTCTGCCAAATGAAGGAAAAATATTGGAAATTGGTAGTGGGCCAGGTTCTTTTGCTGAAATTGTTGAAGGACGAGAGTTGGTTTGTCTCGATCCCATACCCGCCATGATTGCAGCGGCAGAGCCTCGTGTGAATTCAAAGAGGAGGGCGAGAGGTGATTCTGAAGCAAATTTCGTCAAAGGTGAGGCCGAATCTCTTCCTTTTGACGATTCAACTTTCGACGGCGTTTGTTCCTTGTTTTCCTTCAGGGACTGGTATGACAAGCGCAAAGGCCTATCGGAGGCTCTTCGGGTTCTGAAACCGGGTGGTACAATCGTTATTGTGGATCCAGCAAAAATCAATCGATTACATGGATGGCTAGGAAAAATGTACATGCAAATATGGGTGGGTTCCTATGCAAGATGGGTCTGTGGAGTTCAAGACCATCCTTGGAAATGGCTTACGAAAACNTACGTGCATTTTGGGACGACTGGGGATTATGTCCANATGCTTGAAGAAGTTGGATTCCAAGATGTTTCTTCAAAGGTCATATTCCCTGGCATGGCGACCATATGGCAAGGAAGGGCCTAGACAGGGGTAAGCTTGGATAAGCTTGAATTCATCAGACCTTCAATGCAAAGAGAGATCTGCATGTAACTGCCCGCCATATGAATGGCTTTGTGAGTCTATTGAACGCCAAGTCTACAACACGATCGGGGAGCTTGAATAAGATGGAGCCGAGTGCAAACGCTCGCTTTGACCTAGACATTACTGTCCCCATCTGATATTTCCATTCACGCTCGTAAGACTCGAGAGGTGCTCCATCTAGAAGATGGTCTGCGATTGCGTTCCCAGCGATTCTGCCTCCAATCATTGCAATTGTTATTCCTGCACCGTTAGAGGGGAGTACCATCCCTGCTGAATCACCGACAAGTACGTGTTTTCCTTTAATGAAACTCCGGATGGTGCCAGACATCGGCAACGCCCCAGCCCCTTCGTATTCTAAATCTCCATTGTAGGAATCTATGAACTGTCTGGCTAAAGTATTCAGTGATGTTCCACGTGCGAACCTGCGTTGAATTCCTATCCCTATGTTTGAGGACCCATTCTTTGGGAAAACCCATGCGTAGCCTCCTGGCGCAATTGATCCGAAATGCAGCTCTAAGGCTTCAGTATGGATTCCCTTTTTTATTGCAAACTTCACAGGTATGTTAAGGGATTTATCAGACCAGCCAGTTCGCCTCACTATGTCGTGATGCCCTCCTGCCCCTACGATGACTTTGGCATCGAATATCCGCCCATCAGACAGAGTGACTGACTGACTTTCGACATGTTTGACACGCGCTCCGACTAGATACTTGGCACCTTCTCTTTCTGCACGTTTGACCAGTGCTTCGTCATGTGCTACACGGTCCAATACCATTCCTTCAAATCGATATTTCAATCGCTTTCCTGAAGGTGTTACGAGGTGCATCTCAGGTACTAGCCTACATATTGCGTGATCGGGGGTCTGGAATAAATCGTCCATGTCTGGGACCTTGGGGCAAAGACGTCTCATCTCATCATTGCTGGGTACAAGTTCACCACACTGCAGTGGTGTGCCTATCGGGTCCCTTCCGTCGATTACGAGTACGTCGATTCCTCGCCGTGCGAGATATAGCGCCGTTGTCGATCCCGCCGGCCCTCCGCCCACGACTATGACATCGTGCTTTTTGTTCGCCATAGNGCTGCCTCAGAGGGTCCTTAGAGCAGATTTACGGGCNAATTTTGCCATCAATTGCAGTTGATTAGAGTTGGGAAGGGGTTCCAGTGCTTCGATGGCTCTCTGTACATGTGAATCGATGAGGCTTCTCACATAGTCAATTGATCCTGCAGTATCAAGCAGGCTGATCAATTCGTCCCATCTATCGTCATTGAAATCCATCAAAACATCTGCNAGGTTCTTCCTATCATTACCGTGGAGTGACGTGAGTGCATGTATAATGGGCAGTGTCATCTTGCCCTCGTAAATATCAGTCCCCCTTGGCTTTCCCATTCTCGGATTACCGGTTAAATCGAGGAGGTCNTCCACCATCTGAAATGCCCGGCCAACTTCCCAACCGAAGTTATCCATAGCATCAATGACTTCTGGATCTGCTTCCGCCACCATCGCGGCGACCTTGCATCCGCACGCTATAGGGCCTGCAGTCTTGCCGTCGATAATACGGTAGTAATCCTCCGGAGTAGTCCCTAGGTTCCCGATGTGATCAAACTGCAACAGCTCTCCATTCGCCATAGCAATACAGCTGTCGGCAAGTGCCCTAATCACTTCAGGACCTTGTTCAGAACCTAGCCAATAACCAAGAGTGAATAGGTAATCTCCCGCTATTATACCATGGGCAAGTCCGTGCTGAGAGTGTAAAGTAGGTCGTCCACGCCGGAGTTTAGCTTGGTCGTAAATATCGTCGTGTACGAGGGTTGCAGTATGTATGATCTCCGCGGCAAGAGCTGCTTTGAGCATCTTATCATCAAGTTCGGCACCCGCCGCTTCGTAAGCCAAGCATCCTAAGACGGGTCTGAATCGCTTGCCTCCAGCAAGGAGTATGTCTCGGGCGTACTTCATCGCAGGGTCTTCAGATCTTTCCTCGACATAATCCCTCAGGGCTTTCTCGACGATGGACTGAACCTCTTCCAAGGACCTCCGGGCAAGCACCCCCCTCACTCCAACCATATGGGTAAGACAAGGGGAGGGATATATCAACGGCTGTGCCTACGATGCTATGAGGCACGGCGCGTGTCTTCGAGGTAACCTGATGTCGTCTCTGTCAATCGGTTTCTTGAANGACGACACATGNTGGTGTGNANACAGGATCAACGAAATGGATGGGCATGAGTACACTGAGATTCAGGATATGGACGAAGGTTTCAACTTACTACAATCAAGTGACTTAGACGCTGTTATCCTTCCATCGAGAGCCATTCATGGGCGGCAAATCAAGATGGTTTCATCAGGCCTCTCAGTGGCAGGCGCGATCAATCAACACAGGCCCTTCCACGTTGTTGTTGCAGGCGATAGACCCTCGCATCTTCCCCGATATGCTATAGTCATCAGTGGCTCCAGA
>PBBV01000017.1 GCA_002717835.1 Methanobacteriota archaeon | reverse complement strand
ACAGGGAGTGGGTTAGGGGCTGCATATTCGGCGGAATTAATTCCGCTTCCTGGTGCTACAACGTCCGGCTTGTGCTCATCTTCACTGTCACCATCATCATCACTGACCCTGGGGCCGTAATTGGAGTAGGAAGCTATCTCGTCATCTGCTCTTTCTATTGAATCATCCTCATCGATCGCGCCTACTGTGATTGCCTTGTCTGCCGCTCCCACCGAAGTGACTCTGTTAGAACCGTCATTCCCTATCGCCGCAACTGCGACAATACCCGCCTCCACCGCCTGGTTGACTGCTCGAGCATCAGCATTCTGCCCATCATCACCTTGATCGTCTCCTCCGGGATTGCTAATGGAGCCGAATGACATTGACATCACATCGATCCCACGACTTGACTCATTGTTGCCCCAGTCAGTGTCTGCGTTGTTGGCAACCCAGTTGATTCCTTTCAGAGTGGCTGCCGAGTTAGTAGTGCCGATGTCATTGAGTACCTTGACGTCCACTAGGTAAGAACCAGGAGAGTATCCAATATGCTCACGTTCGCTGTCTCCTGTGCCGAGTGCTATCCCTGCGACGTGAGTTCCATGGCCATCTCCGTCATCGGGGTCAAAATTCCCGTCTGAGCACTCTGTCTGTTGGCTTGATGTGGCATCGCAACCCGCAATCCATTTGGAGTCAGAAATATCCTCTGGCTCATTCGTGTTGTCTGTATTGGCATCGGAGAAATCATCCAATCCGAAGTGCTCATTGTCTACGCCAGTATCGAGAATGGCAATTACAACCCCGTCCCCCATGTACCCATTGCTCCAAAATGAATCTGGGTAAATGGGGCTGGACCGTACTTTGGATGAATATGTAGCAGTTGCAAGATACGGGTCCAGTACATTCTGCTGTTCAATCAAGATGACGCCTGGCAGAGAGAGGATATCGGGTAGCGAGGACACTGGAACTCTATCCAACACTATCGAATCGAGTATATCCATCTGAAAGAACCATGACCCGTCTTCAAGCCAACCGTGTTCAATCAGAACGCGCTTGAGAGATTCCGCGTCTGTCGCTCCCGGATGCCAAGCGTAATCGACAATTATGGCGACAGTTTTCCTGCCATCTTTGCCTGTTATCGCAGTGGGGGATATTGACTCAGACACGCCACGAATAATATCTTCCAGACGATCGTCCATTCCGTCGGAGTCACTATCCCTGCCATAAGACTCCCACCAACCGTATGCTTCGACTGCTAGGCCGGCATCATTTGGTGCATCTGAGCGTTTTATTTTGTCAGATCTGCACCACAAATCTTCGCATGGCGTATCTGGGACATCTTCAAGATTAGATTCAGATATATCTACGATTGATGTAGCACCAGCCGAAGCGTCCATCACGACAATGAGCACTGATAGAATCAGTGCCCGTCTGGCCCCATTCTGTTGCATACGCGTACCGTCACCTTCGCATATGCCGTATAATCTCAACTTCCCTATGCTCCCTAAATAGCCAATCATAGGGGTAAACTGTCATTTTGGAAGGCTTCCAAAATAGGAATAATTTCTGCATTGTGTGCAAACTGGTTGCTCGAGACTTCGATACGATGGGAGTTAGGCAGGCTCTCTGAAAGAAAAACAATTGCATCATCCGCATGTAGGGAGTCCGATTTAGCAGTTATCAGTGCAATCCTATCCTCAATTGAGGACATACTCCTTTCCATTTTGTAAGCGCCATTCGACAATGCGCTAAGTCGAAGCCTCTTCACATTCGATGCCAGCAAGGTCCTCCGATATCTTATCTTCTGACCCTCCTCTTTCAGTTTGAAGTCCAGATATACTATTGCGAGCCTAACTAGAGGAGGGTAGACGAAGCTTGGCATCATTATCAGGAGACGGCTCCAAAGGGGGAAGTCGAAACTTGTATTTGGGGCCAAGAGGGCCACGCTCCTGGGTTCGAAAGCACTTTCAGATAGTGCCTCGAGTATTATTGTGGCCCCCAGCGAGGAGGCAAACCAGTCACTGCCAGATGATATCTCTGGAAATTCCGCGATCACTGTCTTTAGATCCTCCACACTTCGACTAATTGATAGGTCAGATCTTTTTGGCCTGCCTGCTGAAACAGCACTTCCCTTTTCCCTTGTCTCAATATAAGTCAATCTTCTCTTAGGGGCCCATTCTTCGACTATATCCTGCCATCCTTCGTAGACGCTGTTCCACCCGGGGACCATTACGAGAGGGGTAGAATTCGATTCGTTTTCCGGTATCCATTGCATGACTCGTATGGACCACCCGTCATCCAATTCAACCATTTTTGACACTGCCTTTGTGCCGGCCACATCTGGTATACGGGACCATGGGTTGTCCATTTCATACCCCTCAAGAAGTAATCGTCAGCCTCATCACTCGAATTTGAGTGAAGGTCGCTGTCTTGATGCCATGTCATCCATCACATAAAGATCGAGCTCGCTCTTACCCATCCAGTTCGCAACCAAGACGTTGGGGAAGACTTCGATTAGATTGTTGAAGTTGGTCGCCGCGAAGTTGTACGCCTCGCGCCTGTCGCTGATGATGTTCTCCATATCGCTGATCTCATTTTGAAGTTGGAGGAAATTCTCATTCGCCTTCAGGTCTGGGTACTGCTCTGCAACAGCGTAGATCTTGGGAAGCATCTGTCCAAGGAGCGCCTCGTTCTTCATGACACCTCCGATATCGCCTCCCTTCGATGCACCTGCTGCAGCCATCCTTGCCTCTGCGAATTGATCGAACATCTCTTTCTCGTGCTCAGCATAGCCTTGGATAGTTTCCACTAGGCTGGTAAACTGGTCGTAGCGTTGTTGTAGTACAACGTCCACATTGCTCCACATCCTATCACACTCGTTCTCCGAGCGGATTATCCTGTTGTAGAGGCCTATTGCCCAAAATACTAGCACTAGTACGAGTAGTCCGGAGCATCCGAGTAATCCTAGTAATCCGATTCCTAAAGCAGCGTCAGCCATATTAATGCCAGCCGAGTTTCTAAAATGAACCTTGGCCTTAGTTCCTGGGGCGATTAGATTGCAGTGAAGGCGCCGCCTTTTTCGATGACTAGCCCTTCTTTGACGAGCCCCTTCAGGTGTGAAAGGGTTTGGTCGCGGATAAGAGATTCGGGTGCTGACGGGGCGTTTTTATACGCACTCAATGCGATTTCATCCAAGTGATTTAATCCTGATTTGACCGCATTAAACACCTTAGCGTGACGTTCTAATCTGTGCTCCAATGTGCGCGAGAGAACCTTCTTTGGTGCAGCACACACTGGTCCATGGCTGGGGAAAAGGAGATTCGGATTCAAATCTGATAGACGTTCCAATCCGCTCATGTATTGGTGCATATCTCCATCAGAGGATGGAACAAGTATGGTCCCTACCATGGTTACATTATCTGCTGATAGCAATCCTGATTTCGAGTTCAGGGACACCATACCGGGACAATGTCCGGGCGTCTCGATAACCGTCCAGGGTAAATTATCGCCCAAGTCAATTATATCTCCCTCTTTGATTACGGTCCCGCCACCCACCGCAGCAAGTGTCTCGGAAGTACCTAAAACCTCGACATCTACTATCTTCTGGATTCTTGCCCTGTCTCCAATGTGGTCGGTATGACGGTGAGTGTACAAGATCGCCTTGATTCGCTTTCCGTTGTCCTCCAACTCGTTCAGGCGTTGAATGATTATTGCTTGCCCTGCGTCGTCTTGAATTGCCGGATCAACAAGAAGTAACTCATCCCCTTGTCCGACTATGAAACAGTTAGTGTGGGTGGACGGCGGAAGAGTTGCTGTTGGTATCGGCAGGCACTCAACACCCGGCGCAAACTCGATTTTGTGAGGCCCACTCGGCGGTTCATTCGAGAGTTCGGAGAGAACCTCTAGTATCCCGCGACCTTTCCTGAGACGGTGTACAACGTCTCGCATGAAAGTCACCTGAGGAGGAGCCATCCTTGCCGTTCCCATCTCCCATTGCTGTAGGATATCTCCCGGATCCCACCACTTAAATTCCGTAAACTCACTTCTACCTGGGGGATGCTCGGGCTCAGGAGCGTCTTCGCCAAGGTGAATGTGGTAGAATCTATTTGTATACCTTACAGGGGCCAAAGGTGGAGTTGTCCTTTCAGTAACCAAAGAAGCCTCTGACTCATCCATGCAGATAGTCCCTTCCTTCAATGCATCAATCCAAGCCTTTGGCCCTTCAGTTAGCTTCTTCCGTACATCAGGTGGAATATTCACCCAAACCCCATCCTCAGCTTTCGAGAGACCAGTCTCTTCCACAACCTCCCGGAATAGAGTTACCAGAGATTCCATGGATCGGGCATCATCTTCCCGATTGAAACGATTCCTAGCATATTTGATGTCTTCATTCGATACACCGCCTCCTGGGAATGCCCAGAACTCGGGAAAGGTTGGAACATCTGGATGTCTGAGTCCCATAAGCATCCTGATCGAACCGGGTTTACCCCGAGTAAGCACTGCGCTCGAAGCACGCCTCGGCGGTTGGGCTGGACGCCGCTTGTATGGACTCACGATTTTCTGAAGTTGATACTGGTTTCTAATATCATGTGTGGCCGTAAGACAATAGAAAAGTGCTATCCACTAACCACCGGTGGATCTTGTATGCATTCGGCATTACTCGTTGCCACTGGGGGGGCAATCGGCGCTCTTGGGAGATGGGCAATAGGCTCATTCAGTGCCAGCACAGCATTCCCTTGGGCCACCCTGGGGATCAATCTGATTGGCTCGCTATTGTTGGGTGGACTTGCAGCTGCATTCTCCAGCGGCTCAATCTCAAAGGATACGGTTTTACTCCTTGGCGTTGGATTTATGGGGGCATTCACAACAATGTCAACATACTCATTTGAGGTGGTAGAGATGGGTGGTTCGGGCGCCTTTGGCGCCTTGGGGGCCTATGTTGTGGTGACATCCCTAGGTTGTCCGTTGCTCGCATTTTTGGGGTGGCGAGGCATGTCCCTGCTGATATCCTAGTCTTGAATATGGCCGCAGCCCTGAAGTCAGAGCGCCTCCTCTTGCGTCCATGGAGCCCATATGCGCAATCAACCGGGAGGTTGGTTCTGGTCGAGAGATTGCTTCTATAGAAATTCCCAGAATCGGCCTAGGGGTCTGGATGATGAATGGCCCTAATGAGTGTAAGAACGCTGTGATCAATGCAATATCAATCGGGTATCGCATGATAGATACGGCACGCTCATATGGAAATGAGGAGGAGGTTGGGGAGGCAATCAGAGAATCCGGAATCGACCGATCCGAGATCACGGTGGTTACCAAGCTACGTAGAATACACGCGGTCAGCTATGAATCAGCGATTGAACACTGTGGGATAAGCTTGGAGAAACTAGGAATTGACAAAATTGACCTCTATCTTGTACACGCCCCTCCAGAAGATCCGGATGCTAGAGAACCGGTATGGAGGGCAATGGAAGACTTACTTGAAGCTGGTTTGGTGAAAACGATAGGAGTCAGCAATTACGGAGTAAATCATCTACATGACCTCAAGTCATATGCTAAGATACTGCCTTGTGTGAACCAAGTTGAATTGAATCCATGGATACAAAGGCCAGAGCTTCATTCTGCGACTCGAGAGATCGGCGCGATAACCATGGCCTACTCCCCTCTTGCAAGGGGTCAGAAGGCAAATGATCCCGAAATCTCGGAGATATCCAAGAAGATTGGCTGCACAGGTGCGCAGGCCGCCATTCGCTGGTGCCTGGACCAAGGTGCCGTGGTCATTCCGAAGTCCAGTAACCCATCTAGACAGCAAGAGAATCTGGAATCTATGGGCGTCAATATCGACCAGGTCAGGAACGAGATAGATTTGCTGGACTCCAATCACGTCTCCGGATGGGATCCGACGGTGGAACCATGAGTCAGAAAAGAGACCCAGAAACTATCGAAGAAGAGCTGGAGCTCTTCGCCGAGGCAATGAGATTGGGTATCGACCCGTTCCCGCCCAAGCGAATACAAGGGAGAATAATGCGTCTTTCTTTGGGGTGGTTCATGATAATAATCATGCTTTCCTGGGTCTCACAATTTCTCTACAGAGCGCTGTAAATGGGGAAGGGAACAAAGAAATCATAAGACCTCTTCCGAGGTAGTATGCCGAAATACATGTATTCAGGAAATTACACTGCGAAAGGTGCCGCTGGTCTATTGAATGACGGGGGCAAAGCAAGGGAAAAAGAGGCTGAAAAAGCCGCTTCCTCCATGGGTGGCTCTCTAGAGGCATATTACTGGTGCTATGGGGAAATGGACTTCATGATGATCATCAATTTGCCATCCGAGGAGATGGCAATCAAATTCTCTTTGCATGTTGGTGCCTCCGGCGTATTCAACGGGAAGCTGACTCCCTTGATATCGGTCGATACCATGGAAGCTGCGACCTCTACAGAATTACCCTTCATGAGGCTTCCCGGCGAGTAAAATTCCGATTGGAATTGGTAGTCCCGCCCGGATTCGAACCAGGGTCATGGCATCCAGAGTGCCATATGATGGACCACTACACTACGGGACTTCGGTCTTGCGGTGAGCGGTTTTGTATTTCAACGAACCCATGACGATCCGAAGGATGTGTCACGCTCTGAAGCGAGCCATGATTTCCTCGTGCTTCTCCGGATTCGGCCTCAGCATGTCTGGTGGAAGATCGCACAGAGGGGTATCAACGAGACCTTGATTCTCGTCAGCGGTTGGCATTTCGGTGTTATGATGAAGAAGACCAGTCACATGCTTCTTGTCGATCTCAGCGTTGTGGAGGGCTCCAATAGCCGCGGTCGGGTCAGTGTGATCGTATTCAGATGACAGCGTCTCGAGTCGGAGGACACTCCCGTCAAACAGTTGCACATCTTCATAGCCACCCTCTGGTATATCCACTTCATTGAGTGGTTGGAAATGGTGAATGTAGTCAATACCGTGAAGCTCCTCACCATGGTCCTTCACATAACCGTATGAGTTGTATGACTCGTCGTTGTTGGCGAAGGTTACGCAGGGCGAGATTACGTCAATCACAGCCATCCCCCTGTGGCTCAGAGCAGCCTTCATCAAAGCAGTTAGTTGCTTCTTCGCACCGGAGAAGGACCGCGCGACGAATCCGCATCCCAAGTTGATAGCGAGCTTGCACATATCGATTGGAGGCTGTTTGTTAGGTGCACCCTTGCGCTTCTTCGATCCCTTCTGAACAGTCGCGGAGTACTGTCCCTTAGTTAGCCCATATACTCCGTTATTTTCTATGATGTATACCATGTTCAGATTCCTCCTTATCGCATGGATGAACTGACCAATGCCTATGCTCGCCGAGTCACCGTCACCCGACACTCCCAGATATACAAGGTCCTTGTTGACCATATTCGCACCGGTTGTAACCGAAGGCATCCGGCCGTGGACTGTGTTGAAACCATGGGACTTCCCAAGGAAGTAGGCAGGAGTTTTGGATGAGCAGCCTATGCCACTCATTTTTGCGATTCTGCGGGGATCAATACCATTTTCCCAACAGGCTTGAATTATTACTCCTGAAATTTGATCGTGACCGCATCCGGGGCAAAGAGAAGAGGGACCCCCTGTATAGTCGCTTTTTGGGAGATCGATGACATTGAGCTTCACAGGCCTCATGGTATCATCCCCTCGAGAGCCTCCAGAATCATATCCGAATAAATCCTTGCGCGCGGGGGCATGCCGTCTGAGTATGCGACACTGGATATCCTTGAGACTAAATGGTTGGGAAGCTCCTTCCTCAAGACTCCATACAATTGCCCGTCTCGATTGATCTCGAGCACAATGACCCTTTCGTGCCTCTCGATAAAACCCTCGACATCTGGGTGAATAGGCATGGCACGAATACGACACTGGCTGACCTTCAAACCAGTCTCCTCAATCATATCATCAATCTCTTGAATCGTGTTCTCCATTGACCCCATGTAGATAATACCTACATCCTGCCCATCTTCTTCCCTCATTATTGGCGCCGGAAGGTCTGCTCTGGAATTATCTATCTTCCGCTTCAAGCGCATCATCAGTTTTCTGTATACATCTGGTTCCTCACTGTAGACCCCATCTTCGTCGTGGCCAGTCCCGCGATATAGAATCGGATCTAAACCCGACCCTGGTAGAGTTCTGTATGGGACCCCATCGCCGTCGACGTCTCTGTAACGGCCGTAATTTTCGATTGCAGAAACTTGCTCTGCGGTGCGTAGGACCTTGCCGCGATCAATCTCTTCTGAAGGGTACTCGAAATCGGTACAAACCCAGTTGTTCATCCCAAGGTCGAGGTCCGAGAATCCGAATACAAGTGTCTGATAACGCTCAGCATATTCGAAAGCCCTCCAACCGTATTCGAAGCATTCCTCGACGGTCCCTGGTATGAGGACGATATGCTCGGTGTCTCCGTGGCTTGCTTCCCTCACGAGATTGAGGTCGCCCTGCTGGGTGCGTGTTGGGAGTCCCGTGGAGGGCCCAACTCTGTTCACGTCCCAAATGACCCCGGGGACTTCTGCGAAATATGCCAAGCCAATGAATTCAGACATCAGGGAGATACCAGGCCCAGAGGTGCAGGTCATGCCTCTCCCTCCAGCCCATCCCGCTCCAAGAACCATGCCTGCAGCTGCAAGCTCGTCTTCGGCTTGGACCACTGCGCAAGTCGACTCCCCATCGTCGGTATCTCTCAATTCCGGCAACCATTGAATAATTCCCTCTGCCACAGAGGATGACGGTGTGATGGGGTACCAGGATAACATGGTTATACCGCCGTAGATGGATCCAAGTGCCACTGCCTCATTTCCATCCACAAGGAAGGCATTCTCATCCTTCTCTCGCGCTTCGACAACATGGGGACTCTCCCAATCAATCCCTTCTGCAGCCATGGCTCTCCCTTCCTCTATGGCTTTGAGATTCACTTCGACCGCCGATGACTTGCCCTTGAACTGCCTGTTCACAGCACGCTCCAGAGCGCCTTGTTCAATGCCGATTAGATGTTGAATCACGCCAACATAGTACATATTGGCAATCATTTTGGCCATTTTGGGATTGATTCCGCGTGCCAGCTTGGTCATGGGAAGGCCAAATACCAAACAGTCATCTCTCTCAACTGGCATCTTTACGTTTTCATTGTAGATTATGACGGTGCCGGCTTCAATCTTCTCGATATCCTTGAACCAAGTATCGGGATTCATGAGAATCTGGATGTTGGTCCCATCTCCTGGTGCTTGATACCCCTTGTCAGAAGCACGAATGATGAACCATGTCGGGAGTCCTGAGATGTTGCTGGGGAAGAGATTCTTTCCGCTGACGGGGACGCCCATCTCGAATAATGAGTTTAGCAGTATCAAATTGGATGACTGGGAACCTGTTCCATTGGCTGTAGCGACGTTGATTACGAAGTCGTTCACCGTAGCGCCCATGTCCGGAATCCACACCTTTGCATCGCACGCACAACGTACGAGCGGCCTTCGGTGATGAGTGACGAACTTAGACATTCGCGTTCCGTCAGTCAAAATTTCAAACCCGTCGTCCCCCTCAAACGCACACTTGGATAGTTCATTGATTGACCCATCAAGTTTTCATTAAACATCCTCTCGCGTGACCCATGCCAGCCAGCTCTAAGGTCAAGGATGCCGCGAGTAAAGCGACCACTGCATCAGAATCTGGAGACCATGATCTAGCCCTGAGCCTGTTGAGAGATGCATGGAGTGACGATTTGAAAAAAGGCGATCAAGTCTTGCTTATCAGAACAGCAGGCACAGTCCATATGTCAAGAGGCCAAGCCGATGAATCCATACGACGCCAGGCATGGAAAGATGCAAGGAAAAGTCTTGAAAAAGCGCAAAGGATCGACTCGGGAAATAAAGAAACGAGAAGGCAATTGAATAGCCTGATGTCTATGATGGACGAATCAGGAATATATGTCGGACGCGGATTTTCAATGTTCGCCAATGGCGAACCTACCCCCTTCGGCCTCTTGGTGATGTTCGTCTCCGGAATAATCCTCTTGGCAATATTTGGACAAAGTCGAGAAATCATCGGCAATATTGGTGAAGAAGACTCCAATGCTGCCCCCGAGGGGGACACTGTCCTAATGACAGTCAGTTATTATCCTCATCAGGGAGCTCAGAAAGTAACGGACGATATCGAAATTCAACTTTATCCCGATGATTCTCCAGATCATGTTGCCAGTTTTGTGGAACACGTTGTGAATGGCATGTATGATGGCACTTCATTTCACAGAGTGATTGACAATTTCATGATACAGGGTGGCGATTTCCAAAACTCTGATGGAACTGGTGGGTATGCTTCCGGATTCTTCGGGTACTGTAATGGGCAACCGGCGGCTTCTCCGCAGGACTGCTCCCCTACCAGCTACACCCTTCCCGATGAGGCCGATAACGGGCTCATACATGAGTCATGCACCATTTCGATGGCTAAAACTTCGCAAGCGAATACAGGAGGAAGCCAATTCTTCCTTATCCCCGAGGACAGCGCACCAGAGTGGCTAGATGGCAAGCATACGGTTTTCGGCTCAATAGTTTCTGGCTGTGACGTTGTTACCAGCATAAGCGAGGTCCCGACTCATGATGGTAGTGGCAATGACCCAGCAGACCGTCCAATCAACCCAGTTGTTTTGATATCTGCTGTCCTACAATGAATATACACCGAGTCGGCATCTTCAATTGCTTGAGTCAAAGGGCCTTCTATGATGGCTCACGGGATACCGTTCGGTGCACTTAGGTCATTCGAGACCTCAGATGGCTCTGAAGGCAAGTTCGTTTCGATAGAATCGCTGGAGGAGCACGGCGCTTGCATTATACAAGACATGCCATACACAATACGAATACTACTAGAGGCAGCACTCAGAAAATGTGATGGCCATTTGATAACTGAAGATGACATACTGAGAATCGCCTCTTGGAAACCAGGATGTGATAGGGCTGAGATACCATATCGACCAAGCCGTGTTCTCTTGCAGGACTTTACTGGCGTTCCCGCTGTTGTTGACATAGCGGCCATGAGGGATGCCATTGTTGAGATGGGTGGAGACCCCTCCAAAGTAAATCCCCAAGTTCCAGTTGATTTGGTCATAGATCACAGCATTCAAGTTGATGCTTCCGGACTAATACCTGATGCACTTGAACTCAACCTTGATTATGAATATCGTAGGAATATTGAACGATATTCTTTCTTGAAATGGGGCCAGTCATCATTTGACAACTTCAGGGCAGTACCCCCCGGACGTGGAATCGTACATCAAGTAAATCTTGAATGGATTGCGACCGTTGCTCGTGAGGAAGGAGGCTTATGGTTGCCAGATTCGTTAGTCGGTACCGACAGTCACACCACGATGATAAATGGACTCGGGGTACTTGGATGGGGCGTCGGAGGGATAGAGGCGGAGGCAGTCATGCTTGGCCAGCCGATCTATATGCTCCTGCCAGAAGTGGTGGGCATGGAGCTCACCGGCTCCTTGAGCCCAGGAGTAACTGCCACAGACATGGCCCTACGGATTGTGGAGATGCTGAGAGAGCATGGAGTAGTTGGACGCTTCGTAGAATTTTACGGCGAGGGCCTCGATGTACTCAGTCTTCCAGACAGAGCTACAATTGCTAATATGGCCCCTGAGTACGGTGCGACTTGTGGATTCTTTCCCGCCGATTCGACCACCATGAATTACTTGAGGAATTCGGGACGTGAACAATCTGTGGTAGATGATATCGAGAGATATCTTCGAGCAAATCGCCTCTTCAGAACCGAATCAGACTCCTCCCCCCTGTTTACTTCCACTCTTAAGCTCGACCTTTCTTCTGTGGAGACATCATTGGCAGGGCCCAAGCGGCCTCAAGATCGGGTTGCACTTTCGAGAATGAGAGAACATTGGAGACACTCCCTTACGGCTCCTGTAGGCCACTCGGGACATGGTGTTGATCAGAGCAACGTGCAAGCAACTCAGAACATATCAGACAGAGATGGAGTTCTGAGGCATGGCTCAGTGGTTATAGCAGCTATCACCAGCTGCACGAACACTAGCAATCCCTCAGTGATGGTTGCTGCCGGGCTTCTCGCTAAGAATGCTGTAAAGGCGGGGTTGTCAATTAAATCGTGGGTGAAACCGAGCCTTGCGCCCGGATCAAGGGTTGTTACCGAGTACCTCGAGGCGGCAGGTCTAGACGGAGACCTCAGTATTTTGGGATTCAACACTGTTGGATACGGTTGTACAACATGCATAGGAAACTCAGGACCATTGGATGAAGCAGTTGAATCCGCAATAGATTCGGGTGACCTTGTAGTCGGTAGCGTGTTGTCCGGGAATAGGAACTTTGAGGGGCGTGTTCATGCTAAGGTGAAAGCAAACTATCTCGCAAGCCCCCCGCTAGTCGTTGCTTATGCGATAGCAGGGCATCTCGATTTTGATTTCTCCACAGACCCGATGGGTAATGATCCAGAGGGAAATCCGATAATGCTCGCCGATTTATGGCCATCAGATGCCGAGATAAGCGCCGTAGTCTCAAAAGCAATAACACCCGAGATGTACAGAGATAGATATGCGGATGCACTTACTGAGCCCAGATGGGAGTCTATACCTGCAGCGACATCGCAACTTTATGATTGGGATCCGGATTCAACATATGTGAGACGCCCAACATTCCTGAGCGGAGTACCCAGAAATATCGAACCGACAGAACCGATAATCGGTGCAAGAGTATTGTTGTTGCTAGATGACAGCGTTACGACGGACCACATCAGTCCGGCCGGAGCATTCGCATCGACTTCTTCAGCCGGTTTGTACTTAACAGACAAGGGTATATCCCCTGGAGACTTCAATTCCTACGGTAGCAGAAGGGGAAACCACGAGGTCATGATGAGGGGTACATTTGCAAATGTACGGATCCGAAACATGCTAGCACCAGAAACAACCGGGGGATTCACTACCCACATGACCTCCGGAGATATTGTATCCATATTCGAGGCAAGCAGGAGATATCGTGATGAGGGTACTCCACTCATCGTAATTGCAGGCAGCCAATATGGTACAGGAAGTAGCAGAGATTGGGCCGCTAAGGGACCACTATTACTGGGAGTCAGAGCTGTAATCGCAACTTCCTTTGAACGGATTCATCGCTCAAATCTCGTTGGAATGGGTATTTTGCCTTTAACATTTGAAGAAGGGGACGATGCAAAATCCCTGGACCTCGACGGCACTGAGTTATTCGACATACCCGCAGATGTACCCCTTGAGCCAGGTCAGACCATCCCCATCAAGGCTACAAAGGAAGACGGATCAACGACATGTTTTGAAGCGATAGTTAGGTTAGACACCCCTGTTGAAGTGGAGTATTACCGCAACGGGGGCATTCTTCAGACCGTTCTGAGGGGACTTGCAGATTGAGGGGTTTAATTGCATGGTAAAAATGAGATTTTCTTTCAGACATGAGCCCAACGACATAGTCGCTGTAATCGAGGGGCCAGAAGCTTGGGTGAAACATTTTGTTGACCAGATGGGCCTTGAAGGGGATTGTGGATGGACAATGGAGATGAGTCAACAACGTCAAGAATCTAACGACGAGAACGTCCCCGGAGGATCATCAGTGCTCCCCGGACCTCCTCCCGATCCATCTAAGATACCTGCAGTTATTCGGGAAATTGGCTCATTCGACCCTTCTGAGAATTTAGAATCAAATAAGCCACCTCCTCTGGATGAGGAGGAGCTTCGTTCATTCATATCCGAGATGCCCGAGCCTGAGATACCTCCTGATTCGATATCCAATGATCCACTCACTGAAGAATGGCTCAGATTGGTACTCGCTATCGTAGTCACGGAACATGGAATTTCCTCCATGCTGCCTGAGACCATCGCCAGAATTCTTTCAGAAAGAACAAGTCTCGACGATATCGCAGTGTCCATCGCACTCAGACGTTTATGGGTATCAGGGAAAGTGGATAAAATTCTAACAGAACAAGGGGAGGAGTACTCTCCTTCTCCATCTTGGATACAAGTCTACAGGGAATGAATCCGACATTATTCTCTGCTCAACTCTCGGTAAACAATAAGAGAGCCCTGTATCTCCGCGCTGCTATGCGCAGCGGAGCCAACGGGAAAAGAACTGAGAATAGGAGGGCCAAGGCAATCACTCTTGTAGTGATGATGGTCTCCATGACCCTGATTTCTTTCGTACCAGCTGTCAGTGCCTCGCAGATCACCCAATATGCCGTACAACGAGATCCACATTTTGTAGCAACAGGAGACCTCGACTGTGACGGAGACAACGATATCGCCGCATCGAGCAGTATGGGCTTCTACCTCACATCGATGTTCAATGACGGTGCTGGTGGCTTCCCAGATAGACAAGATATATTCATTGCAGGAGGCGTTGGAGACTCTCAGCGACAGAGCATCTTCCAGACTGCAAACAGCCAACAGATAGAGATAGCAGACATAGATGGAGATCAGATGCCGGACATAGTTTACTTCCAAGAGAATGTAAGATTTGTCGGGGAGACATTCGTTCGTCCGGCAAATCTCACTGTCCTTTGGGGTGAGTGTAACATGAATACCCATCAATGGAGCCGAGATATCATCGAGATTCCATCTCATCCATTCAGTCAAGGTATGGATGTTGGGGACATAGATGATGATGGCGACGCCGACATCATACTAGCAACAATGACCCCCGATGGCGGACAGACATACCTCGAGGTGTTCAAGGGACCTGATCCTGGCCCTCAGGCAGATCAGACTATATTGGTGCCAGCCCCCACATATGGACATTATAGCTACATAGAACTCGGCCAATGGGGCGAAGACCTAGCTCAAGACCCGTTCACAGGGCAAACACTCCCTGGCGAGTGTGAGGATCTGGATCTTTGGGTTCTGCGAACGCCCAGGTACAACCCCGGCGCGGGCTACTCTGTTGGCAACTACGACAACATGACGGTTATCGAGTTTGATTGTGTAACGGGGCTCTATGGCGACCCCAATGTTGGGGGCTCCGCAGCGGCAGCAGTCCATGACTTCACACTCGATGCAGAGCACGGGTATGAACTTCAGATAGACGTAGAAGACACAGATGGAGACGGAATAGTGGACATGGTGGCCGCAGTAGACGGGATAGAAGGGAGAGTTAGCTATGCAACAAGAAGCGGGGTAAACTCAAATTGGGATACTCGCAATTACATCAACCTTGGAAATTACAAGGGCGCTTCGATTACTATTGCAGACGTAAATGGAGATGACAACATGGACTTCTTCGTCCCAACTGAATTGACCCTCACTAGGTTGCAAGATTCGACATCCAAGAACCAGACGTACACCACAGTTGAGAATCTGAGGGAACTCAACAGTGTAGAGATCATTCTGTCGGACGCTCAGGGTACGGGTTACCTATCACCCATATCTTTCGATGTTGGGAGAAGACCTACTGTGGCCGTACCAGCACAACTCAAAGATGATGGGGACGGATCCTCCGCATTAGAGATTATTATCGGGCAGCGCGACTATTCCTATCGCTTCTCCAGTGGAGCCATGTGGATGGACACCTTGGGTTGGCCAGGGGCAGGAGACTTCCTATCAGTACTTACACTGGACAATCAAGACGTTGCAATTGACGGCCTAACAATAGCGCCTGCCTCTACTGATCCCGCGACGGGTTCCGCACAATTAGGCGAGGGAACAAGATTTGTGAATGTCACGCTGATGAATACCGGACTCAATCCCGTAAGCGGCTCCGTTGAATTAGACCTCGCAGTGAAGGAGGTCACTGGAGGAGTCGATACTGTAGTTTACTCAAATAACTTTGATGGAACCATTGAGTCCTCTAACTGTCCTTCCTGCACATGGACCGGAGTATCATACACATCCGACTTCTCTCCTGGAACATCATGGCACGAGGAGAGGAATTCCACTGCACTAACTGAGAACGTTTCAACTTACGAGGCAGATCATAATCCTACCAATTACATGTGGGCGGGCCTAGATTACAACGGAACTGCCGAAAACAACTCTGGTTACTTCAACAACATGGATGAAGCTTTCATACTCCAAAACATAGATCTCACGGGTTCTGATGCTGCTTTCTTGGACATATCGATCCTATGCAGTGTTGCTTACACTAATTTGTTCCTGTCCGAGCCATACGTTGTTCAAGAGCGCTGGTTGTATGAGGACTCATGCGGGATAGAAGCCTTCTCAGAAGGAAGGGGATGGGAGCGTGTGTGGTTCCAAGGAGGATATGACCAAGATCGGTACTTCAATCTCTTAGCTTTGAACCAGGACCCCGAACTTGAAATCAAGAACTTCGCAATATATCCATACTACCTGACTGATTGGACCAACTACACCGAGGGCGGGTCTGAGGATAATTCAACCAACACACTAGAATCGATCGATCTTACGCCGTATGCCGGAGAAGTCATCGATCTTAGATTCCGCTTCAGGAGCGGGCTGATAGGCTCTGTAGGCACTGTCGACACATCCTACGACTCAGGATTCGACGGCTTCGCTTTCGATAACATAACTGTCAGGAAGAGAAATACTGCTTTCGGAGAAGAACAGAGTATTTCCCAACAAGTCAGCTTCCAGCCACTCGCTGCTGGCGAACAAAGGGAGATTTCCCTGTCAGCGGACTTTATCGACAACAAGACATACTACATCAGCACGACGCTGTCCAACTTCAATGGATTTGTCGATCAAGACCCAATTAACGACGCACTGAAATTCCAGACCCCCGTTAGGAACTTATACGATCCCGGACTAGCGGCAAATCCATTTGTTGATTTCGAGCCAGGGGTAAGATATGCGTCTGCAGAATACCCAATTGATATCCGAGTTCAGAACTTCGGAAACACGATAGTGAATTGGACTACGGAGGCCGAGATATTCAATGCGCTACCCGATCTCACCGCCATAGAAGATTTCTCAGGCATTAATCCCATATGGACAGACGACAATGATCAGGAAGGCAAGGAAAATGGCACTAGACTAGATGATTCCACAACATCAAACCAAGCACTCCCACAAAATCAGGGCGTGTTCAAGAATTTCGCATATTGGCTCGGAGACCCAGACATCGGATACGGTGATAATTGGGATGAGACGCTCACAGTTGGGCCAGTCGCCGTATCCCAGACAGATTCGGATTACACCTACGCCTCATGGGACTATTATGCAGAAGGAGACTATCTCCAAGACCAATTCGGCAACGTCCTAGCAGTTCGTGACTCAGCGTCCCTCACTGTAGATTGGACAAAGAGCGGACAGTCATACACCGGTCTAGCTTACGGCTCTTGGGTCGATCTCAACGAAAATGGTGTTCAGCGAACGAACCCAGAAGATCCAAACTTCCATGCTTGCGAGGACTTCGATAATGATGGTAACTACGATGAAGCCGAGTATTTCGGAGATAGGAACGATCAGGGTAATTACATCGTTTGGTTCGATTCAGAGTCAATTGTGAAGTCTGTTGTTCTTGATCTGACACATATCGTGATACAAAATCGTACGTCTGAAGAGCCACAAGAATGGAGAGACGAATGTACGTCTCTAGCTGATTCTGAAGTCACACTCACATGGAGATTCACATCCAACGGAGATGGCGTGAATGGAAATGCAGGGCTGGCTGGATTCGCCATCGACAACATCAGGTTCGAGGAATTCACATTCGAAGATGATGGGAATTACTCAGTGCCAGTGAACGGGTTAGACTCTCAAGAAGCGATGACTGTATCGCTAGGCACACACGACTTCGACTCGGGATTGTATCGAATTGATGTAAGAACGATATTCGACAATAATGATCCTACTCAGAAATGGTATCTGGCTGAAGAGGTAAACCCTTCGAATAACTTCTCCAAGGTTCAATTTAGCATCGACAGTGCTGAGATAACACTCTTGCAACCTAACGTGCTTGATTGTGTGGGCGATGTTACTTACGAATGCGTTTACCCAATAAGTTCGACATCGGCACACACCTATTCGCTTCCGATACTAAATGGTGTGATTGAAGGGGTCTATGAGGTCACGATGACCGTCGTTGATACAACCACAGGCCAAACCGTATGGCAAGCAAATTCCGACAATGGGCCATTCGACTTGGTCCCCCATCAACGTACATTTGCGAACTGGTCCGTAGGGTCCAACGTTGATGTGGGTTCCAGCGGTATGTTCAACTCATGGGAGGACAGTAGGAAATACAACCTAAGCTGGGCAGCCAAACTCGTCAGCGATGACAGCGACAATGGAAATGTACGATTCTTTGAGATCACCTTCATGGACGATATCGATGTGGCCATCTTATCCAACCCGACAGATCAGAACCGCCTTCAGAGGGTCAAGTCAGATCTAGAGGCGATGGGCATGGTATACACGCAATTCCGAACGAATGAATGGGAAGACTATGTTACACAAGACTGGGCTGGAGTATATGACAAAATACTCCTCCCTTGGCAAACTGATTACAACGCTGAGTACGGCGAATACTATCAGAAATTGAATGAGTTGCGCGGAGACGGACTTTCGACTAACGACGTCCTCGATGATTTCATGGTCAATGGAGGAACATTACAGGTCCATCTGGGCCCCTACAGGAACGATTACGTCCCAGATAATCTTCCCTTCGGAATGGATATCCAAGAGAGAGACCCTTCGAATTCGTCGATAAGATTCGATTATGAAGACGTCAGAGTAATCGATCGCTATCACCCCTTGCTTTCCAATATCGAACTGAGCTACTTACAATCAGTTCATGCCGGCCAATATGTGGCAAGATCTGGGTTGGATATATCTCAAGTTCAACCCAATCAGGTTCCATCTGCATGTGGAGGCAGGATATCCGATCCTTTGGGAACATTCCATAGCCTTCTCGGAAGTGTGGAGTATGGCTCTCAATCCTTGCTAAGTCTTTGCAACAGAGGCAACGGGGGAATGATTGTTACCACCATGGATGTTGAAAACCCAAGCTTCTCAGAACCATTTGGAAGTGAGTCAATGCCCTTGCTTTCCAATATGCTGGGTTACAGCGTAACGCCGTATCCTGTTGATTTCGGGATTGCGGGAGATACGTTTGACCTGACAATAAATGGCGAAGCACCCTCGATAAACACAGTCACCAAGGCATACAATACGGTCTACATCAAGTCAAATTCTCAACTTCAGTTTAGCTATGTGTCTGAGCAGAGCAATCTGGTAGCCGATTGGACATTAGAGCCAGGTGGTGAAGACTCAGTGACTGGATGGGACAATGAGATTGTAGATCCGGGCGAGTATTCTTGGGTTTCTCAAACATCCGCAGACCTTCCCACACTTGGGTCATTCTGCGTTGAGGACACATTGTCAACTACAGGGTGTTTCCTTGGAGCAGAATGGTTGCTGACTCTGTATTTGCACGATGCAGAAGGGCACACCAGGATGACCTATGTTCGTTTGATTACCAACGACACATTGGCGGACGAATCTGATCCATCTGCATCTATCTCGATGGTTCAAGACGACCTCACAGACGAGTTTGTCACCAGCGATGGAACGAAGACTGTTGGCGGGGTTGATTGGGACGTCTATCGAGTCAGACTTACCCCCACAGGCGATATATCCCTGTCTTTCACGGGTGCAGACAGTACAGACCCAGATGCACCTGAAGGCGAGACGGGCATACAGATGTACTCGTGGCGGGTTTACTTCGACTATCCTGTAACCTCTCAGCCAAGCTTAGAGGGGCATTTGTTCGAAATTCCTGCATCGGCAGGAGGAGACGCATTTACGTACACTTTCCGTAATGTGACAAGTGACGGTGTCCTGGAGAACCAGATTCGACTGGAACTCATCGTTTACGACAAAGCCGGCAAAGACTCATCGAAGGCAAGAATGTACTTCGTAGTGGTGGGCGAAGACTATGGGGACGCCCCTCCAGTGGTATCCTTTAGCTCTCCAAAACCCAACGATTCCCAAACTGAGGACCGTGTAACGATTAGCGGCACGGTTGTTTCGGGAGCCGAGAATTCCGATGTAAGGATAGAAGTTGCACTCGATGCAGTAACTCTGGATTTGTCACCGACTCCGAAAAACACACAGAAGGCAATTGGGAAGTACAATGAGACAGGATTGCTCGGTGATGGAGCCTCGTTCTCCATTACGCTGGATATTTCCGATCTTTATTCCGAAACAGATGGGGTACTGTCCACGGTTTACATCCGAATTATAGAAGGCGATGGTGTGAGGTATACAACCACCTCTAGCGAAGACATCTATCTGCTCAAGAGAAGCAGCGACCCATGCGAAAGGGACCCATCTGCTGATGGATGCGACACAGAAGGTCAAGGCCTAGGATTGATAATTCCGATTGTAGGGGCCCTTCTTCTTGTTCTGGCTATAGCCGGAGTCACCATTTCAATGAGAGGCAGAGGCTCATCTGCAGTAAGTGACGAAATACGTTCATTCCAGGGAGTAGAGGACATGGATCCCGTAGAAGCCTATGTACAACAGATGGTCGGACAAGGATNCCCTGAAGACTATGCTCGGCAGTATGCCCAGGACTATTACGCAAATCTCGAAAAGAAGTAGTCGAGGGAGATTTTCACTTAGTAGTGAAACTGGTGACCCAGCGGCGCTGTACGCGCTGTCCTTCGGCGACGATTCTGCTATGGCGCTCTAACCATGCCGGAGGCCTGTATTTTAACATCGATTTGTGAAGCCTGCCTTCTCTGACACTTTCAGGTATGCACACCTTGCCGGAGGCCATTTCTATATCCAATGCCCGATCTAAATCCGTGGCATTTCTGTTCATCCATCTAAATAACGGTTCTGACAGACGAGTAATCGTAAAGAATGCAGCTAATATGAACAAGAATGTGATTACTTGCCCCTTCGCACCGTACGGTGAAAGGGCAGCAGAGGCAACGAATCCGAGTACGAATACAAGCGGGGCTATCATAAAGAATAGGAAGTAAGTTTGAGATACTGGTTTNTGGTTTCGATATCTCTCAATCTTTGCCCAACGGGGATGATTTGGATCTTGAGGTCTGAAGACATCCTTTTGTCTAAGTCCGAGCGCGTCCTCCAAACTCCTACCCACATCCGCAATCCTACGTTTTTGTGATTTAGTCAGAGTATCTTGATTTAGATTTACAATCAAATCCATTATCTTCGATGCTGCAGCGTATTCACCATATCTTGCAAGGATAGCTACCTGCTCAATCATCGGAGCAGGAGATTCTGGATTCAATGTTCGATATTCTTCCCACCACTCTAACGCATCTTCCATCATACCTAAATGATCGACAAGAATAAGCCCCCCGAGAGCCCATGCTTCTTCTAGATCAGGACTGAATGAAACTGCTGAACGAAGGCATCTGACTGCGTTGGCACATTGCGAGAGGTCAGGATCTATCGGTTTACCTCTACTTCTCGGAGGAAGATGTAAATCCGCAGCCTCAAGCCACAATAAACCATCCTCAGGATAATCTTCCAAGGCAGCTTCAACAGCTCTTATAGCCGCTTCTCGTCCGTCTTCTTTCAGAGTCTCACGTATACTTCCGAGAACATCCTCAGGCTCACTCATCGCCCGGTGCAGAGAGGCACTGAGCATGAATCCTCCTGTTCATTTAGATCTCCGATTAGTACGGGTTCTTTTGCCACCATGATCANTTTTCCTGATTCCATCGCCTCGGCCACGAGTAGTATTGCCTCTGTTATTGCGTTGCCCGGGGCCATTCCTTGGACGATGTCCACTTGCACCCCCCCGCCTATTCCTCCTGACCTGTTGATTTCGCGGAGCAGCCCCAGAACCCGGGCTCTTGTGTGGTCTTGGGCTTCCACATTTCGAACATTTTGAAGCTCTAGAATTCATACTTCTACATGCTGAGCAGACCCACGTAGGCAACATCCTGCCACTGTTGGTTTTACGTGGATTCCTGTCCCCAGACCTCTCTCCCTTCATATTCCTTGATCTGGGACGTTCCTTTCTCTGTGACGCCCCTTTCGACACATTTCTATTCTTTCTGTTATCATTCCTGCTTCTTCTTCCGATTTCGATAGGGGCGCCTATTGCGGATGAGGAATCAATTTTCTCTGATAAAGAAACATGTACCAACGGATTTTCAATGCCTCCAATAACGGAATCAACTTTGCCTATTGTTCGGCCTCCTTCGATACGAACTTCCCAGCCCAGCCCAGGGGCCTTATCTCCGAATTCTGCAAGTAAGCCGCCAACATGGGATAGCGAAACGACTCGCCCCTTCACTGTCATGATGCNCTGCGGGCTCCCCTTCTGTACATGAATGCAGCAGCAAGAATTCCCATGATGGATGACGATCCTGGGAATGGTAGAAGGCCCTCTGCATCATTTTGATCGGCCTCAGGAGGTTGGTCCGCTCCTCTGGGGTTTTCCAACACTTCCGTTGAATTCAAATCTCGATCTGCGGATGAACACATTCCGGAGGCGTCACATACACGAACTGTAACAGTGTGCTCCCCCGGATCGAAGAGCGCGAAGTCGATGGGCCCCACTGACCACGAGTTCCCCGACGCATCGACATTCCCCAAATTAATGCCATCAATCAACATGCTGAACGTTACATCCTCCCCGTCAGGTTCTCCGAACAATCCATTCATGCTCCATGCAGTACCTAGCCATTCACTATTCAAGATAGAAATGATCGGTGGGTCTCCAATTTTTTGGAACATTAAATCACTCTTCTCTACCCGTTCTTGAATCCCATCGCCACTTATTTTGAACCACACATAAACAGCACCAGGCACTAAATTTGAAGAAGATATGCTGAATTTTTGGTGTTCTTCGTCCTGGAGAACTATCGCATTTTCATAGTAAGCAGGCTGCTCATTACTTTGGCTTAGCCCGATTTCAAGGACAATTTTCCGTAGTACTTCGTTTTCTGTGGCAGGAAGTTGAAAACTATAGAATTCCATATCCACCGTTTCATAAATTTCTGGCGGATCTCCCGACAAATTACTGCTCACTGTGAATCCAGTCATAGCCGTAAAGCTCCTCTCCGCTGATTGCTGACCGGATAGATCGACGGCTGAGCAGCTGAACTGGAAAACCCCGNCATCCTCGGAGATAGTGGCTCGTATTCGCCTGTCCTCTCCGAACAGATTAGACCCTGCATCTTCGTCGCTATGGCAGTTTATTGTTAATTTTGAAATGGCCATGTCATCAATAAACCAGCCGGCGATTTCATCCCAATCCGCAATCACTACATTGTAATCAAAAATCCCTCCTCCAGATTTGCTGTAGACCCATAATGTGCCGTTTTCGGGTGCCTCTGAAGTCCACATGGGAGGATCGTCTACAGGAGGAGGAATGGTTGTAAGGTCAAAGAATAGATCTTCCCCAGAGGGCCAATACGTGTTCGGTCGATCTGGCTCGATTTTTAGAGTGAGGCCCCCCTCTTCATTGTAATTCGCTATTACTGAAGAAGAACCATCCCCAATGCATGAGCCTCTGATAGGTGTCGGCGAACCCCCATTTAGCAGATCACGTCCCTCACATTCTTCAAAAAGAGACAGTCTCATTCCTTCAACATAGGGCGCATTAATTGTATAGGTAGCACGAGAGATATTTGAGACGTTCATCGCGAGAGTTAGCGTATCGAGAGATTGAATGTTGTGTAAATCAACCTCCCCACTCAGGTATAGTTCAATTCTGCATTCATCTGGTAATTCGCTAATGGTGTCGCAATCACGATCTGAGTTTGGAACAACTGGGACTTCGTAGCACCCCTGACTGCTCCCGAAGCTGCTACAATCTCTTACAGAGCCATGCCTTTCGGGGACCATATTCCATTCATCTATCGAAACACCGTCTTCCACCCATGTAGCATTTCTCCAGTCAACCGCTGCCCCCCCGCGATGATGTTCGCCGTCTCTAACCCCTACGCGGGTCATGGTGTACTCGACGCAGTCCGCTGCAACTGACCTGACGGCTTCTCGTTCGTCGGATGATAACCAGCCATCCCCGCCACTGGGCACTAAACCGTCCAAAAGACCATCCAAGAAAGTCCTGAAATCGTCAGCCATTGTTCCATTTACCCATGCCATTGCATTGATCTGTGCAGTTCTCCAATTGTCTGCAACGGTCACATTAAACTCAGCCCAAGTGTATGTAAACACGTCCTCAAACGAACTTTGGGAACATTGTGCTTCAAAAGTCCCACCGCCACCAAATTGCTCCAGGGGAATATTCTCTTTCCGGAGGTCCCCCTGAAGTTGAAATGGAGATAAAGAAAGTGAGATCATCAGTATAACAATCCCGGTTGAAAGTACAATGCGTTGGCTGGGCACGACCTGTTGTCTCGGCCGTCACACTTCACGTTATGTCTGATGCTTCAAAAATTTCTGCTATTTCTCTGATATTATCCTTAAACCACCAATTTAATCCTACCCACCACATCCAAATAATGGATTAGGGGACCCTAAAATAATGCCAAGAGGGCGAGATAACGATATCATCGTCCAGCTCGATGGCGTGACAATTGGTTACGATGAGAACAAACCCCTTGCAACTATCCCCTCCCTGTTGATAAAGAAGGGCGAGATTCTGGCCATAGCAGGACCCTCAGGCATAGGTAAGTCAACGCTACTCAAAACAATTGCAGGCCTCGTCAGCCCTTTGCAAGGATCATTAGAGGTATGTGGCGCTACCCTTCCAAAGAGGCCCCATAGAGGAGATTTGGGTTACATCCCTCAGAAACTCGGTTTGATTCGACATGCCAGTGTCATGCACAATGTCCTAATCGGTTCTAGAGCATCCATGTGCCGATCCATGCAGATTTTTACCTCTAAGGAAGCGAANGAAAGCGCGAGGAACGCGATATTTGAAATGGGCTTAGAACAGAAAATGTGGGACCCTGTAAAGCGACTTTCTGGAGGCCAACAAAGACGAGTCGCGACAGCTAGAACACTGGCGCAGGCACCTAGGTTGATTCTCGCTGATGAGTTTCTCAGTGAGCTTGATGACGAGACTGTGTCCAATGTTGCCGGAACCGTAGTTCGTTACGCACGAGAAAATGAAGCAGCTGTGATACTCGTTGAACACGACGTGTCTCGTGCACGCGAACTGGCAGACCGGTTGGTCGTCATGGACGATGGAAGGTTGAATCCCTTCCTCTTCTCGACAAAAACACTTGAGGTAAAGATATGATTTCAAAATTAAGGATATATCCTGGTCATATTTTTGCAGCGCTCCTATTTCTCGCAATATTCGTGATGGATAGATCAGTGGATGATTGGGGGACACTTTCGAATGGATTCGGAAATCTAGTCAGTTTCTTTCAAGAGTCTCTATGGCCACCTGACTGGGGTGTGCTTGAACCTCGGGCATGGCCAGAGTGTACAGCCTCTTCCGCCCTTGAATTCACGTGTTCATCGGCATGGATCGGTATGATAGAAACTATTCAGATAGCCTTCGTATCAACAATACTTGCTATGACTATTTCGCTCCCCATGGCTCTCTTGGCCGCGAGAAATATCGGAACATTCCGAACTTCTGTCATCATTCGCCTAATCTTGGCTGCTTTCAGAAGCTTGCCGTCTCTAATCTGGGCAATATTCTTTGTAATACTCATCGGACTGGGCACTATTTCGGGAATATTTGCCATGACCATATACTCGATAGGATATCTAGGCAAACTTCAGTATGAGGCCATAGAAGGCATGAATGGTCTACCTCTAGAAGCGGCAGATGCAGCAGGCTTGAGCCGTTTTGAGAAGGCCATTCATGTTGCTATTCCAGAATCCGCGAACGATCTTATTTCACAGGCCATTTTTATGTTTGAATACAATGTTAGGCATGGTTCAATTATCGGAATTGTAGGTGCTGGGGGCATAGGATACTACATTGAAAGCTCACTTCGTTTTCTTGCCTATGATGAGGTTCTAGCATACTTGATCATAATCTTCGTTGTCGTCATCCTGATAGATTTCATCTCTGTATTTGCTCGATCTTTCTTCAATGATGATAGAACCGCAATAAAAAGGCCTTCGTGGAAACAAGTTTTCACAGGCCGCGACTAACGAGAAATCATTTCATTGAATCGACTCAACCATTCTCCTCACCGACTCTTCGGCAGAAATGGAACCATCAAGTAAATTGCAAAGCGCATTTAGGAAGGGGGTTTCCCAACCATTCTTTTCGGCCGTATTGGAGAACATTCGCGCTGCGCGTACACCTTCTGCCACCATTGTCATTTGAGCCAGGGCTTCTTCTAGGGATAGCCCCCTACCGAGCATCTCACCAAGTGTACGATTTCTGCTCTTAGGGCTTGTTGAAGTGACGTAAAGATCTCCTATCCCAGCAGGCCCAAATGCGGTATCCGGACTTGCACCCATCACCGAGAGAAGATATCTGCCTTCATTGAAACCGGATTGCACTAGTGCAGCTTTCAGATTATCCCCCCCGATGGATCCTCTAAGCCCATCAACTAGGCCGCAGGCAAGAGCAACCGTATTCTTGTAGGCTCCCCAAAGCTCTGCTCCCACAGGATCATCAGCCGATGTGAGAATAAGTGTCTTGGTGGAAAGACGCTGCGCTATCTTGCTCGCAACGGAATCATCATCACACGCTACAAGAGCACTTGTGATTACACCTCTTGCAACCTCGGGTGCTATGGTGGGGCCCGTCAGGACCAAGACAGGGTTAGACTTGTTGACAGTACGAAGTCGTTGTTCAATTGCATTTGATATCATGCCATCTTCGCTTGCCTCTTCAGGCGCTAGGCCTTTGGCGAGATCCAATATCACATGTGAGGGTCTCAGGCCAGGTAACACTAGATCAATTACTTCCAGAATAACTCCGCTCGGCAATGCAAAAACGAGAATCTCTGAACTTTCAAGAACATCCTCATGAGCCATTGTTGCTTGGAGATTCGGTATTTCAATACCCGGCAAGTATTTGTGATTAATTGACTCCATCATCAGAGACTCATATACATCGCTTTCAATTGTCCATCCGGTCACCGTGTGCCCGTCCTCGCCCCATATCTTCGCAAGGGCCGTCCCCCAGTTACCCATGCCAAAGATTCCTATCCGAGCCAAAGGAGCACCTTGATGCCCGATCGCGGATGATCCTCGTTATGACCTTGGCGGGAGTACAACACCGATGGACCCGCGTCTCTCGGCCATGATGGGCCCTTCAGATAGAACGTCATGCGCACCAATGTAGGATGAGTCAACCGCGGCATCGTAAAATATGGCACTCAACGGGAGGAGGGTCAAGCAGGGGTTCCCGAGCGGTCAAAGGGGCTGGGTTTAGGTCCCAGTGCGTAGTGCTTCGCAGGTTCGAATCCTGTCCCCTGCACCATACCAACTGGCAAGTTTGAGCGAAAGCCGCCAACGGTTTGATGAAGTACCTGTAGTATGGGTTATCGTGGCGACCGGGGACAAGTCCTCTCGACTGGATTTGAATGAAGATGGCCAGGTAGATTTTGGAGATGTCTCCCATATCATCACTGAAGCTGAAAAAATACGGTTAGATCGCGATCTCGACTCAATTAGAGAGAGGAGATTGGGAGATACGAGGTTNTTCCGTTGGGCCGTTGAAGATTACGTACTCCTTTTCGGAGTTATTTTTGGCGGACTATTTGTGATTCTCATCACCGTTGCAAGTACTGGTTTGATAGCNGGTGATTCGGTAGCTGTAGACCAGACCCTATCCAGAACCCCATTGGACACTGGAGGGGAATGTATGGATAAACAGGGCGAAATATGGTTATCGGTGTATGAAGATCATCACAATCTGCGTGCACGCTCATACAACGTACCAGACAGCGATATGGCCATGCGAGTTAACTATCTAGACTCAAGCAATAACTCCACTGAAGAATTGCGGGGTGGGTTAGGGGACCTGTCCGTGACGATTGATGGCGAGAATATTCTAATCGGGGAGCAATACGTAAAAGTTTCAATTCATGAGATTCCACCTGACTCACTGGAGGAGGGCAACCTATCACAGATTGTCAAAACTTCTCCTGTAATCTTTGATCAGGAATTTCGAATTGAAGTAGAGCACAAGAATCGTGGAGGATTATTCTCCAGCGGAGAGGTAATTGACATCGACGTAGAAGAGACTGGCCCACGAGCGTGTATGACACTCAAGAATCTCGGGGAGTGGGGTTGGTTATTGATGGCTGCTGAATGGGCAGGAGGGAGAGAAACTGCTATGCTAACAGGAGGAAGTGGCGGAGTACCTGCTTGGTGGATGGCCTTTGTGTCGTTAGGAATGTCGATTGTTTTCCTGTACATACAATATCCTTTGATGCATAAGATGTATCATCGTGAAGGCGAGGAAACACTTGATGCAAATCAGATTGAGCGACTAATCGTCAGAATTCTCGAGCATTCCCAGGACGAGGCTTCAATTGAGATAAATTTTGAACGCCTCAGAATGCAAGAACGTCCCATATCAATCGATGTCTTCGTCCCGTACACATCGATGAGTCATAGTATCATGACTCTAACTGAAGTCCGATCAATCTTGATGCGAGACCTCTTATCCGAATTCGCCATATTCGGTGAAATGCGGCCTTTACAGCTACGGGTCCAGTCGATCGGCGCAATAAAGCCAGAAGAATCGATAGTCATGGACTCAAGCCTGTCTTTAGAGGGATTCAATCCATCGATCATAGATGACGACTACAGACCATTCTTCGATTCTATTTCCATAGTCGGCATGATTGAAGATTCTGCAAGACCGGTAATATCTGATTTGCTAGACCAGTACGATCTTGCAGATGAAGGCACACTTGTTTCAGCAGACAATCAGGCTGTGTATGTGAGAATGATCTACAGACCCCTTATGAGATTCAGCTACTTCTTCTTCCCAAGGAACTTCATCGAAATTGAGGAGAGCCTGTCCGAGCGACTAGAGACCGATCTCGCCGATCTGTTGAATGGGAGAAAGGTGATAGTTAGCGCTAGGAACCTAAGACGAACACTTGCAGATCAAGCAGTTGCGGGACGTGTGGAGCAAGGTGGCTCAAATTTCTCCGGAGAAGCACTTGTCGCCAAACAACCTGGAATAACCGGGACCCTCCTCCAGACTGTTGGGGGCGATATTCTTTCAAGTGTAGAATATGTTGCTCAACGCAACAGAAAAAGAATAGACAAGTATGGTTTTTGGGGGTTGATAGTATTCGTCTGGATACCATTCATGGCAAGTGGAGTATTGGTCGGTGCGATGCTGGGGCTCGTTGCGAGAATGAAATTCGAACGCGTGCTCTTCGCCTGCACCTTGGGCGGAACCGCAGCATCGATCACATGGGCGTACACAGCGAGAGGAATCATAGAATTCATGGAACGATATCAAGCAGAAGTTCTGATTCCCTTTTTGATAGGATTAGCATTCCTGTTCACTTTCTTTCATCTGAGGAGAAATAAAAGACGGAGAAGAGAAGAACTCTTCAGGGAATCCATGGTTTTCTTTAATCGAGTTTCTTTGAATTAAAATCCTGTTGATACGAGAGTAAATTAGCATCATGTACTCCCGTTAGTCTATGACGCTGGTGAGAATAAAGTCACTTGAGCGGCATTACGTCATGCCGTCGGGAACTGTGAAAGCTCTGGACGGTGTTGACTTAGAAATAAAAGAAGGCGAGAGGATAATTCTACTTGGACCGTCTGGGTCGGGGAAGTCCACTTTGTTAAATTGCCTCTCTGCATTAGACACACCTACAGGAGGTTCTTACGAATTCGCGGGAAAGGCAGTACCGAGGAACACCGTGCTAGGTCCTAAGTTTTGGCAAAAAATTTCCTCAATTCCATGGAATCCTCTTGCCCTTGTACCGCCCCTTCGATTTTTGTTCTATCCTGTTGATTATTTCACCCACTCTAGGCCTGAGGCGAAGGCCAGCGAAAAGATGACTCGATTTAGGAGGGACAACATTGGGTATGTTTTCCAATTTTTCAACCTACTACAAGACCTGACGGTTCTTGAGAATATTTTACTTATTCAAGAACTGGCAGATGTAAGAGATGAAGAGCGAGCACGACACCTCCTCAAAATCGTCGGATTAGAGGCAGAAGTTAACAGATTTCCTGCTGAGATCAGCGGAGGCCAACAACAGAGAGTCGCAATTGCTCGCAGCCTCGCGAAGAGTCCTAGGCTGTTGCTAGGGGACGAATTGACGGGGAATTTGGATTCAAAGACCTCATCGATGGTGATGGAAGTCTTGGTGACAGCATGTGAGGCCGAGGGAATAACATGTGTTCTGGTGACCCATGATGAATCATTGATCGAATTCGCTACAAGAGTTATCAGGATCGACAGTGGAAAAATAATTTCTGATGAGATTGTTGAATGAGGTGGAATTCATGTTTGGATTACTGACGAAGCGATTGGCACGAAGCCTGTGGCGTACAAAGATACGACTCTTCGCAGTAGTAGTCATGGTGATGGTCGGGGTTTTCGCAGGCATATCNTTTGCAGCATACGCCCATACCGCATCTAGCATTTACGAGGATATCTACGCCGATACAGACAAGGGTGTGAATCTTGCTGATATTTGGGTAGAAAACCCTAGTTCGACATGGAATGGAAGTATTGCTGACTCAATTTGTGACGAAATTGAGAATCAATGGCCCGATTCAGATTTGTCGCTAAGCGAATGTGAGCCGCGTCTGAAATTAGATGGCGTCATGTTTCACATCGGCGATAACGGTGAAGATTCCATTGTTCCTGCAGTGTGGCACGGAATCGATCAAGGAGAAATCGATAGAGTTTGGTTCCCTGATCATGAATGTTGCTCTGGAGTAATGCCTAGTGCAGATAATGAGATAGTTGTGGATCTGAGGGTGGCCGAAGGAATGGATGTTGGAATCGGTGACAACATCACTATAGGCGCAGGATCCGGAACTATGGATTACAGTGTCGTCGGGATCGGACTCCATTCAAATCACCTATTCTATGCCCAAACTGGGTCATTATTTCCCGCTGATCCAGGAACATTTGCTACTGGTTACTTGACAGCCGCTGGGCTTGAAAGGCTAGCGAATATCAGCGAAGGGTCTGCAAATCTGATTCTCATTGACATAGTTGGAACTCCAGAGTATGACTTGCAGTCGACCACCAATATCGAAGGGGAAGAAATCGCTGTAGTAATTGGTAAAATCGACTCCGTTTTGCAAAATATTCACGACTCTCCTTCCCTTGTATACAGCCGCTCTGGAGTAGAGTCAGTAGAATTTCTACGGGCTGACGCCGAGGGGGCCATGAAGATTTACATTCCAGTTACGGCTATGATTGCAATAGTAGCAGGCATAACCATTTTCTTGAGCCTCCAGAGGTTAGTGCAATCTCAAGCCAGAGAGATTGCGATATTGAGGACTCTGGGGATCCCAAGAAATGTCATAATCCCCGCGTATGTCCTCATGCCAATAATAATCGGTTTAGTAGGATGTTTCCTTGGGGCGATATTTGGTCTAATATTCGGTGCTCCGTCCATGCTAGATCTGTATGAAGGAGTGTTGGGTATACCAATCGTCGAATCTGCAGATATCAATCCAATCTTATTGCAAATATCCGGGATTGCCATGCTAGTGGTCTTGTTTTCTGGCATGCTCCCCGCAATACAGGCCTCCAGACTTCAGCCTCTAGAAATCATGCGTGGCCAACATCAGATTAGACTATCATCCAGATTATTACAAAAGTTCACTTCCAAGCTCCCTTCCACCATGGGCCTAACGATTCGATCCAGCATAAGAAAACCAGCAAGATTAGCCTTCACGTTCTTTGCTGTCGGCCTCTCTATGCTTATTTTTGGAAGTATGACATTGATGATGGGCACCATGGAAGATGCGATAGTTGGCAATGTCGAGGAGAACCAAAACTGGGATGCAGAAGTTGTGATTCCATTCGGAGGAGAGGGAGATGTCGGTCAATGGGCTGGGGAGAAAGGTGCAAATTACGAGTTGAAGCTATCGTTCCCGGCCAATCCGAAGGGAGATACGAGGTATCTATCCGTCACTGGATTAGACTCCATTTCAACCAATGAAAACTCAATGATAGTTTTAGATCTCAAAGAAGGATCACTTCCTGCGGCCAATTCTGAAATTATCCAGGTACTCGTTGATGAGGGGCTGCAGCACTTCTTGAACTGGCAAGTCGGTCAAACTCAGATAATCATGTTTGGAGCAACGCCAATGAATATTGAGATAACTGGAATAACTCAGGGAGAAATATCTAGAACCATATATGTCCATCGACAAGATTTGGTCCCCGTGGTAGGGATAGAGGCGACCTCTGTTCTGATTGAGCTCCCACAGGGGGTGGAAGTTGACAGTGAATTGGGAGAGATTTCACTGGGAGTGACACAAAAGGAGGATTTAATCTCTACTTTCGAGAATCTCTTGGAGCAGCAGCAGGCAATTTTTGGCTCCGTACTAGCGCTTGGAATTATTATTGCAATAGTGGTATTGTTCAATACCCTAATTATGAATCTTGCAGAACGGGATGTTGAGATTGCAACACTACGGGTGCTTGGCGCCCCAATCAACAAGATTGGGGGTATGATGCTGGGTGAACATATCGCCATTGGTGTAATAGGTGGAATCCTAGCCACTGGATTCACAATTGTTGGCACTCAAGCCTTGGTTTCTACATTCGTACAATGGGCATTTTATCTGACTGTCAGTCTTGATATCATGGTCGTGGCCCAACTAATCGGCATTGTTGTGTTCATATCCGTAATGCTCACTCCTTTCGGTATGTGGCGGATTAGCAGGTTAGATCTAGTCGAGAAAGTCAAAGACCTATCTCAATGAGCCATGTCACATGCGGGTTGTCACATGGAACTTGAATGGCATTCGAGCCGCACATCGTAAGGGGCTTGATGATTTCATCAGGAAAATTGACGCGGACATATTGTTATTCCAAGAGGTGAGAGCACTGCCTGAACAAATGCCGAAGGAATGGTCTGGGCCAGAGGGATACGGGTTAATTTGGCATCCAGCAATCAAAAAGGGATATTCAGGAGTTATGTCATGCTCGAGAATCGAAATGGAAGAGATAGGGAGGGGCATCGATACCGATTTGGACGAGACTAGAGACCCAGAAGGCAGGGTTCTCGTCACAAAGCACGGAAATCTAAGTTGCATCAACATGTATCTTCCAAATGGTTCAGCAAGGCAGGAGCGCCAAGACTACAAAGATCAATGGCTAGAAGACATGCTTGAGTGGAGTAGAAAATTCGTCGAATCGAAGGAACCAGTTTTGCTTTGCGGGGATCTGAATATAGCTCACACTGAGAGCGATATCTGGGATCCGAAAGGAAACAAGAGGACATCAGGATTTCTCGATCATGAGAGACAATGGTTCGATAGACTGATGGACATTGGTTGGGAGGATTTACTCAGAAGCCACCTCGGCCAGATAAAAGGGCCTTATTCATGGTGGTCCAATAGGGGGCGAGCTAGGGAGCTCAACAGAGGATGGAGAATCGACTACATCCTCGCCAACCCAGCAGCAAGTGAAATATTCATTTCTGCTGAGATAATACGCGAAGGCGGCCTTACGGTTTCAGATCACGCGCCAGTAGTAGCAGATTTTGAAGACGAATAGCAGAGATTCAAACGCATCGGCCTGTTAGTCGGACACATGGCTGGTGACCTCAACAACCTCCTGTCTTCGCTGTTACCGGGTGGTAGAGGCGTGTGGGTGCCTATGGACCACGGTTTAACCGCGTATCCCGCAGAAGGTCTCAATGACATCGATTTGGCTGTGGATGATTGTATATCTGCGGGTGTAGACGCAATCGTCCTCCAGAAAGGAGTACTATCGCATCAATTATTCAGGACACAATGGAGAAATTTCGTAATGCACGTTTCGGCATCCACCATCCATGGCGGAGAAAATGCGGATAGAAAGGTGCTAGTTGGAACTGCAGAGGAGGCTCATAAGAGGGGTGCGAGCGCTCTTTCTTGTCAGATAAATCTTGGAGATAGAAATGAATACGATATGATAGAATCTGCAGGTGCCATTACCACCTCCGCATTGGAATACACGCTTCCAGTTCTAGGGATGGTGTATCCAAGAGGCCCAAACCTGGTGCTGAGTGAAGGCGATCCGACCAATAACGTTGCACATGCAGCACGCGTAGCATGGGAACTGGGGTGCCATGTTGCCAAGGTGCCATGGACTGGAGACGGCGAGTCCTTCGCAGAGGTTTGCTCCGCAGTCCCTATTCCCGTACTAATCGCAGGAGGCCCCGTGGACAAGCCGTTCATTCACACCCTCAAGATCGTTGAGAGCGCGGTATCATCAGGAGCTTCTGGAGTGTGCATGGGCCGACAGGTTTTCTCATCATCCAATCGGGTTGGCAGGATTAAAGCCCTCAGAGCAATCGTACACGAAGGTGCAACCGCTGATCAGGCTTCCACATTTCTGGAGTGAATAGCGCATGGATTTGTGGCTGGACATCACGGCCCTCGAATCCGAGAGAGAAATAAATCAAGAATTGGAAGATCAGTTTAGCAGACTTTGGAATGGCTCTTCGAGTGACGTGGCAGTCGTTCAACTCGATGATTTCAAGGGTCAAGAAGAAGCAAAGTCAATGATCGGCATGGTCGAATGGATACTTGTTCAATGTTCTGATTGGACAATGATACCATTGGAGAATATTATCGCTGCAGCATCTGAATCAGGAACTAAAATAGCAGCTTCGATTTCAAAGGAAATTGAACTCAACGGCGCAGCCTTTGCCTTGGAACATGGGGTCGATGCAATCGTGGTGCCATTTGAATCAGGAATCATATGCGCCGCAAAGAAAATTGTCGGAGAAAAACCACCGAAATATACTGAATCGACATACAATAAGGCCCTCCTTTCATTTGCGGACGTGACATCAATACAATCTGGCGGAGTCGGAGAACGAGTTTGTGTAGATCTTACGGAAAGGCTCGATTTAGGGGAAGGCATGTTGATTGGGTCATCTGCAAATGCAATGGCAATGATACACGGAGAAACCATTCCCTCCGAATATGTACCGACACGTCTGTTTAGGGTGAACGCCGGTGCAGTACACGCATATTGCTTGATGGCTGATGGCTCTACAAGATACCTTAGCGAGCTTGAAACAGGGCAGGAGGTGGCAATAGTCAATTTGGAAGGAAAACTACGCCCAGCCACTATCGGACGACTAAAAATTGAGAGAAGACCATTCCTAATCATACATTTTTCACTAGGACAAGATGTTGGACAGATAATTGTCCAGCAGGCAGAGACAGTCCGCTTAGTTAATCCAGGGGGGCACGTTAGCGTAACATCGCTGAAGGCGGGTGACAAGATACTCATTAGAGGCGACTCAGGCATGCGACATGCAGGTGTTGCGTTGGCAGGGGAGATGAATGAAAGATGAATTTCGAGGATTCCACACGCGCTTTTGGAGGCATGAGTATCCTCCATACGTCCGGTTGTGGTTGGGGCTGTACGATTCCGCTGGAATTAACCTGTGAGGCCTACGTATCCGACTCATGGCCTGATATCAGCCAAGATCCGCACATGTTGTTGAAACAATTACGCCCCTCCCTCACGGACGTGACGGGGTTTGATGTTGGAGATTCCTTCTTTTACCGAATAAACAGTAACATACCCCCTTCAATGGGGTTGAAGTCTTCATCAGCGGCTTCAGTCAGTGCAGTCAGGCTCGCAGCGACGGTGCACAACATCTCCCTCTCAAAATTGGAAATCATCAAAATAGCTACCCAGATGCAATTGAGGGCAGGGTGTTCGATGACAGGGTCATATGACGATACATGGGCAGCGTTAGGGAAGATGGCGGCGGTTATCCGCGCTGATTCTGCTAATCCGGCTGAGCCAGTAGCCTCTGTTGATATTGATTCGAGTATGTGTACAATATTGCTTAGGGGGACGAGGAAATCAACACCTGAAAAATCGGATTTCCGCGCAAACAGGTCAAAATTCAAAACAGCTCGAGACAATCTGATGTCTGGTGATATACGAGGGGCAATTAGGGAAAATGCATACGCGGTAGCGTTGTCAACAGGCGATGGACTTGCAACAGAGATTATCCACAGGCTCCATTCTTTGGATTACAATGCCAATATATCTGGTTCCGGGCCTGCTATAGCCGTACTACATGAACAAGAGCAGGAGAGCCATCTTTCTGATGTTCTGGGTACATACGGGCGAATTATCACCACGAAAATTGTTCATGATCCATACCAAATGGAGGAATTAAATTGGGCATGAGCCTTGGGGATAACATTCGCGTGACTCTTTTCGGGGAGTCCCATGGCCCGTCTGTAGGCGCACTTCTAGAAGGAATACCCGCAGGAACCGAAATAGACAACGATGCCCTGGTAAGAGAGCTGGAGCGTAGAAAACCCGGGAGAAAGGGGATGAGTAGGCGCCTTGAGACGGATCAATGCGAGATTCTTTCCGGAGTCTACGAAGGCCGAGCAACAGGTTGGCCGATATTAATCGTAGCAAGAAACAACGATGCCAAATCTACCGATTATGGCTTTCTCCCGGATCATCCACGACCTGGCCATGCAGACATGGTTGAGATAGAACGCTCAGGAGGCGCGGCAGACCTCAGAGGGGGAGGATCGCAGTCAGCTCGACTGACTCTTGGTCTGGTAGCAGCAGCCAGCCAGACTAGACAGCTATTGTCTGAGAAGAGCATTTCCGCGAGGGCACATCTTTATTCTGTAGGAGAATCTCAATCACGTTCATTACTTGATTTTGATTATATCAATGAACCCCAGAAAGAGTCTATGCAACGACTCAATTGTCTTGACCCGCAGGCCGCAGATATATTTTCAACCCTGATAGAGCGTTCTAGGATGGAACTCGATTCATTGGGCTCATCCGTGGAATGCATAGTCAGTGGTATCCCAATTGGGATGGGAGAGCCCTGGTTTGATGGCATTGAACCAGCCCTTGCACGTGCTATGATGGCAATACCCGGGGCACGCGCAGTTGAATTCGGCAGGGGCATTTACGCTTCCCAAATGAAGGGTTCAGAACACAACGATTCATGGACTCTTCAAGACAACCGTCCAACACCTGAGCCATCATCCGGTCATTCTCCGGATGGAGCTCTTGGGGGCCGTTCAACAGGTGCACCACTTCGTATAGTGGTACACTTCAAGCCACCTAGCAGCATTCCTCGTCCCCAATCTACTCTTCACCTCCCTAGCGGGGAACAACGGACGTTGAAGGTGAAAGGGAGACACGATCCAGTAATCGGCCCACGAGCTGTTCCAGTTGTCGAGGCCGCGGCAATACTCGTAATTGCTGATCTTTTGACCATGTCGAAGCAATTCTAAGACGATTCCAGATGATTAATCTGCACGACCTTCTTGGAATTTCTGTATTCTCGCTGGAAGGTTGACGCTGAATGATATTGCTATTATGCCGAAAACCATAGCCGTTCCGAGGGCGACACCATACACGCTAGTCAACTCAACACTTTCACTGAGCCTGTTTGATGCAACTTCATCGAAGAATCCTACAAAAGCGGGTATTATGACATTGATGAGAAGTGTAATCAAGGCGACAAATCCGGCAATTGCTGGTGTGGTTCCGAGGGATCGATTGTACTTCTGTATTATCCGCTCCTGACCCATGACGTACACTTCTCGGGTTCTGATTGATGTGTCTAGCATCGAGAAACGTATTACTCCGGATGAGAGTTCAATGTACATGACTAGGAAAAGGGCATAGAATATCAGCAGTAGCTTTTGTATCAATTCGCTTCCAATATTTAGGGCCTCCATTGCAAATTCCACTTTGCTCCCTGCGAATCTTATGGTAACTAGTATCACTGCGACTTGAGATGCTAATATCATTCGCTGATCTCGTTGTAGGACCCCATATGCTCCCACTACAACTCCCCCAATCAACAAAAGATAGTGAATTATGCCGCTGAACCAGGGCACTCCTATGATATTCGAGAACCAGAACCATGCTGTTCCAGAGGAGGGGGTTATCATGAATGTCACGAGGCCTAGTAGCAGAAGCACAGTTACCGATGCCGTTTGCAGACGCACTACGGTCTTATTCGGTGCTAGGAACCTGACTGAGGGGACAAGTGGACCGCCGAAGAAGGATTCTACCCATGTAGGCACCTTAGTTTCGGGAACAGCGTCTTTTGGAATTGCGGTCGATTGAGACACCCTTCCAGCAGCTTTCTTCCTGCTTGGAGCGGAGGACCTCACAGTCTTACCGTCATACAGGTGAGATGTGTCGGTCGTACCTTCCTCTGCCATACAATCTACCTCAGAATCCCCTCGCCCCGGCTAGAGCAGTGACTAGCATCATATCAGGTTCCCAGTCCATTATATTCGCACCAAGGCCTCTGAGTTCCGTCATCAGGATGTCTCGTTCGGTCTTCAATAATTCATACCCAACCCCGTCAAGACGCCTTGCATCAAACTCGAAATCAATACTGCTCGGGGAAAGCACAGTCACCATGAAATTCCTTGCTCTTAGGTCTCTTACCGCATCGATAATTGTTGGATCATCTTCAAGAGGACTGAGGATGATTATCGGACTCCCCCTGTTTATGTGCGGCATGAGCCGATTAGTCACCACTCTGAGGGGAGTGTTGCCCTTTGCAACAGCACCAGCAAGCTTAGTGAGAATGACATAGAGCTGCTTTTTGCCTGTGTCTCTGTCAATTGAAACAATCTCATCGCCGTAGGTCACAAGGCCTACAGAATCACGTCTTGCGAGGAAGTGTTGTGCAAGGCTGGCTGCAGCTCTGGTGCTGTAAACCAGTGAATTTCTACTCACTGGCCCAGTTTCACTAATCGCTCTGCTATCCACGATGAGAATGATGTCGCTGACCGCGTCACGTTCAAACTCATTGACCATCATCTTCCCACCACTCCGAGCTGTAGCGTTCCAGTTGACTTTCTTCATCGGATCGCCGGGAATGTATTCCCTGAGATTGTAGAAATTAGACCCCTCTCCGGGATTCCTGATATTCACCGCACCAGTGAATATTTTCGGAACTCTACTTTTGATCATCGCGTCTTTGATATCCTCCATTTTCGGGAAGACGAGGAAGTCGTCATAAAGTTGAATTTCTCTTTCGTTGTGAAATAATCCGAATGTATCCTGAATACGCACACAAACGGGCCCTATTGTGTAGAATCCTCTCAGAGGAGCCTCGATTGTATACGATATCTCGGTCTCACGCCTACCCCCCAATTCCATCAGCACATAATTAGCGCCTTTCTTGATCCTCATTACTTCGGGGACCCTGTCTCTAATTTCGATAATCTTAGGCATGGGCGTCCTGTTCTGGATTCTCAGAACAACATCAATTTCCCCGTCCTCAAAAACTCTTGAAGACGAGACCTTCCTAAGCGCGGATATCCCGCCGAGCTGGATCCCCTCGTCAGAATCATTCTCCTCGAGTCTTCTTCCCGCAGAGGCTACATCAGCATGTGTCGTGCGAAAAGCAGCATAGGTCAAGAATGAGAGGAGCACCACTGCCACTGTAACCAACTGCTGATTTCGGAGGACTAGACCTAGGAGATAGAGCCCAACCGCCAATGATGCGAACATCGCTGACTTTCTGCTCCACGCCAGAATAATTCCCCCTATCAAATGGTAAATTTGGTATCAGACCGTAGGCACTGGCACTTGATTCAGGATGTCTCGAACAACTTCCTCAGTCTCCAGGCCCTTGATTTGATGTTCAGGCTTTAGGATGAGTCTGTGAGAAACAGCGAGAGTCGCTACAGATTTTACGTCATCAGGAGTGATGAAGTCTCGTCCACGCATTGCCGCAGCCGCTCGCGACGTCTTCAGAAGTGCCTGAGAACCACGAGGAGAAGATCCAACTAAAACTCTGGGATCTTCTCTTGTCCTTGCCACTACCTCGACCATGTACATTCTCACCGCTGGGTCAACATAGACATCTTCGATGGCTTCTTGCATAGCAACAACCCTTGCAGGATCGGTGATTACGTCTACATCGACGTCGTCCTTCTTGCGCTCAATTCTCCGTGCAAGAATCTCATCTTCATCACCCCTGTCGGGGTATCCAACGCTCATCTTGAACATGAATCGATCTAATTGTGCTTCAGGCAACGGATATGTGCCCTCTTGCTCAACAGGATTCTGAGTTGCCATGGTGAGGAACGGCGAAGGTAGTTTGTGAGTGACAGTTCCAATGGTGACTTGCTTTTCCTGCATGGCTTCCAAGAGTGCCGCCTGTGTCTTAGGGGGCGCTCTGTTAATCTCGTCAGAAAGAAGTAGATTGCAGAAGATAGGCCCAGGCTTGAATGTGAACTCACCTTTCTTTGCGTCGTATATGTTGGTGCCAGTGATGTCCGCTGGAAGCAGATCTGGAGTAAATTGTACACGCTTGAAATCGCATCCTAGAGCATCAGCGAATGTGTTTGTCATCAGGGTTTTGGCAAGACCCGGATAATCCTCAAACAGTAGGTTTCCATTCGAGAGGATATTAATCATCACATTGTCAATTACGTGGGACTTTCCAATGATTACTTTCTGTACCTCTCCAGAAATGGCCTTCGCAATAGCTCCTACAGCCGTCAAACGTTCGCTCATTTCGCCGCCTCCACGCGCTTCAGCAGCCTTCTTCGCATAGCCATCATCTATTTTCTTCGTGTCTTTTTCCTTCTTTTTTATGCCGGCTGGCGGCGCTGGTGTGTCTGACATATTGTACTCTCCTATGTGTTCAGTTTGGCTTTCCCCATTTACGTATAGCGACCATTAGTTGCCGCAACTCTTGGGACTGGTAGACGCGAGTTTGACTGTATGCAAGCTCGACAAGTTTGGGATCGTTAATCATCGTTTGAACCTCAGCGGGAGGCTTTAGAGCCAACTGGTCCCTTGTCAAATCGTAGTGAACTCTTACTTTTGTAAAAAGTGCTTGTTGGACACGCTCTTTGTACGTAGAGGGGTCTAATTTGGAAGGTCTTTCTTTGAAACGCGTCAAATCGAATACGTGCCTCCAGTTTTCTTTTTGTGGAACAATCATCATCGATACAAGAAGTAGAAGACCCACATTTAGTACAACCAACCATTTCAAGAACGGGTTTGATGTCAAAAGAACCACAGTCCCCATTGACTCCACGAAAGGAGCAGAAAGCCGTCCAGTCGAGTGACGACTTTCATCGAACACGATCTGATACTCGGATTTATCGTCCCTAAAGCTGGACGATAATTCTGGGTTTCGATGTTCCATCATATCGAATATTAGGGTTTGGAAATAGGCTGAATTACCGCCCCATTGTCCTTCGGGAATCACGTCAAGCCAACAAGAATTGACCGTATCGCAACTTTCCCTTATCCCTTGTGTTTGCGCTTGTTCGAGGTCCCACAGCATATTCGAGAATGCTTCATCATCAGCAACAAACGTGATGCTACCGGTCACATCCACTTCAGCTACCTCGGTAGTACCGACAAAGCCTCCCTGACTCTCTTGAGGTCTATCGTAGGCTTTTACAGGATAATCCGCTCTGATTATGAGTGATAGGTCGCCGGGAGCGGGATTCCTGTAGTCTCCCGCATCGCCAGTTCCAGCCACATCGATGAAAGCCCCTGAGGAGGCTCTTGCAAGAATCTTTACTGTTCGATGATTAGGGTCTGCACGATCTTCCTCAGTCGGTTCAAACTTCAAACCGGTGGGAGATCTGAACATCAGTGGAAGTCTGCAGTTAGACATCAGATTGTTCCTGATCTGATCCTCCGTGCAAACCTGGCTCAGATATGCTGGTTGCATTGTGCGAACATCTTGTTCAACTGCAGCAGCCGACCAAACGTTCCTCCATGATGGGTCATAGGGTTCACCTTCCTCATTGTAGATTAGGAAATGTTGATTTTCATCATGCAAAGGATCGTCAAAGAACGTGACACCGAACAGCCCTGCTAATTCGTTTGCATGCGAGTTTTCAGACGCAACTATCACCTTTCCTCCAGATTTTGTCACGAAGTCATATATCGCTCGAGCTTCAGTTTGGTCTATCGGCTTCTCCGGACCTACGACAACCAGCATACTTCTGTGAGGGTCTCTCCAGTCGTTGACCAACATAGGGGTAGAAATGGTGTTGGCCACGTCATACCCGTAGTTTGTATCGCCATTATTCCCAGGTATATCTTCCATGAGGGTATCGCGCATACTTGAAAGCTGAGCGAATTTTTCTGCATCTGTGTCTCCCCCCTCAACATATGCAGAGTAGTATGTTTCATTGGAGAGTACGAAGAACATTGGAAGAATCAGTAGAAGGACTGCAGTAATAGCAAGAGACCAGATTACGATTTTATTGAATCGCTCTGCATCATCACTCGTATTTGCCATGCCGAACTTCCTCTTTTCCCGCCCGGCACAGTCGCCGACAGGCTCTTTGCGGGCTTCGCGAGGTGTTATAGGTTGCTGAAACTGGTTTGCAACAGACAACCTGACAATGTTGGTATTATCGTCGCATTCTCGCTGTTATTATAGCAGCAGAAATCATCACAATTATGCTCGAGATGGCCCCTAATGCTGGCAAACCCGTCGTTACAACTTCCACTGTTCCACCGCCATCATCCCCTTTTTCGCCATCATCATTGTCTCTATCGTTGGTGGCGGCTTGAACCTCTATCCTAGTATCGTCGCTCGATGACTGAGAACCTCCCGATCCTTGAGAAACTGCTTGAACTTCTACATCGCAATACTTTGAAGGGTGGCTTAGTGCGGCTTCAAACACCACATTTGCACTGATCGACCCGCCCACTGCAACTTCCCTGTTGGTGAGTTCTGAAATCTGATTCCCAACGGTTATGAGCGTGCAATCGACTGAAACTTCGACTTCAGATGCCCTGTCTGCTATGTTACCATTGTTCGAGAGAGTCATGCGTAGTATGGTGTCAGCCCCAGCATTAATCGGGCCAAGAGGATCGTCTATTTCGATGGAAAGCATGTGTATTGCCGGAATTTCGATAGCCACATCATCAGAATTTGTATCGCCGGGAAGAGCAACAGGTATCCCTTGTCTAGCAGTAACGGTAGCAGTAACTTGGAAGTCTTCAGTCGTCCCAGCAGGGTGATCCATGACGTCAACACCGCTGATCACCCCGTCGACAGTCACATTTTGACCCGGGCCTACGGTAACATCTGCAGGACATGCAACTTGGGATTCGAATGGTCCTGTACATTCCAAGGACACTTCTATGCTAGTTAGGCCATCATTTTGGATTAATATCGGGACAATCGCCCCCCCACCATTAGATAACACGATTTTCTGTATCTCGCCATCTTCGTCGGCGATTGTTGCCGACCAACCAGTGACGCCGTCCTGAGAAGCTACTATTATGGCTGAGTTAGAAACGATCAATAAGGCTATAATCACGCCGATGTAACGCGCTTTGCCGCTTCCTCCATCGCTCTCTTTGCGAGAACAGATGCCATTTTCTTTCGATAAGACGGAGGGAACCACGTATTCAGAACGGGTCGTACCGTTCTCTTGAGTTCTGCCCCCAGACGTTTGGCTTCCAAGCCCCATTCAGCACCCATATCGATTGAATCAACCAGGTCTTTGTGGCTCCGGGGGATACTCTCAAATCCAGTACTCGCCATGTTCAGTCCGGATATCTTGCCTTTCTTGTCTATGTGAACGGCGAATGCAACCCCTCCCTCTGGAAAGTCCCATGCATCTCTCTGCCTCAATTTCTGATATGAGCCAACCATCGACGACGACGACTCTGGTAGCTCAACATGAGTTACAATCTCTCCATTTCTCAGAACATTTCGTGTTATGCCGTCTAGTTGGAAGAATTTTTCCAAGGGCATTTCTCTCCGTCCTGAATTGGAAGCAAGATGCACTACCGCACCTAAACAAATCAACGCTGGAGCAAGGTCACCTTGGTAGGTGGCCACGCAGAGTTCATTTTGATTTGGTATCACCCTGCAGTCAGCACCAGTACCCTCGTCACATTTGTGGCAGTAATCTATCGAGCGACGCCAAGTCTCACTTTGGTTGAGCCAAAAACAACGGGTATCGAGGCATAGATTGCCTCCAAGGGTCCCAGAACGGCGTATCATAATGCTCGCAACACTAGCTGCCGCTTCGGAAATGAGTGGATGAACTTCCTCAGACTCAACGATATCCTGCAGTCTTGCCATTGCGCCTATCCTGTACATAGAAACCCCGCGTATCTCTTCAACTGCTGCCAGTGAGATGACATCAGATTTTGGATTAATGCCCCATTTGTAATTCGGAATTAAATCAGTACCTCCCGAAATCCAATCAAATTCAACCTCCCTATCGGTCAGTTTTCTTGCAGTTTCAACTGCTTCGTCTAGTGTATTTGGGGTGTGAACATTGAATGCAGGCGTCCTCATTCTACCTCACCTCTGTGACGGCGCTCGGTGTGTAGCCATGCACTTCCTGCCAACCCGGGTTCTTCGAGGTATTCTTCATCAGGCAATACTTGGACATGCCAATCCGGATCTAATTCCTCGGGGGGTGTTTCTGGGTCATTACCAAACAGCGCCCCATTGTGGTAATCACCAATTTCTGATTCTAAGCGGCGCATCTTGTCCCTAATACTGTGTTGTGCCCCCCTCTCCTTCAGGGTTTTAGAGAGAGAAGTCAGAACAAGTCTCGGCGAGGGCAGATCTAGCGGACTTTCAAATCCTCCTTTTCTGCAAGTAGATTCCACAGCGCGATATATCTTGTCAGGGGTCATGGGCAATTCCTGTATTCTTACTCCAATGGCATCATACACAGCGTTGCATACCGCTGGGAGTATAGGTAACAGGGGCCCCTCTCCTGCCTCCTTGGCTCCGAAGGGACCCTCCGGATCGTTAGACTCCACGATTATGGGGACGACCTCAGGCATTTCGTGAACCGTCGGTATCTTGTAACCGAGGAGATCAGGGTTCAGAAGATTACCTGTCCTGCCGTAACGCATCTCTTCTGAGATTACTTGGCCAAGTCCCATGTGACAAGAACCGATAATCTGCCCTTCAACTGAGAGGGGGTTGAGCGCCTTTCCACAATCGTGGGCTGCCCAAACTTTCTCCACTTTTATTTTGCCAGTTTCGACATCTACATCCACCTCAGCCACATATGCAGAAAATGAGTAGGCAGGTGCAAGACCCGCTGCTGCGCCTTTGTGCATCTTGCCCATGGGGGGGGTTCTGTACGAACCCGACGCAAGAAGCGCACCGCGATCTTCTTGTGCTTTGTGAAGAGCTTCAAGGTAAGAAACTCCATTCGACGGGTCGTCTTTGCTGTAGACTCGCCTGTCTCCGATTAGAATTCTCTTTTCATCAACCCCCGTTATTTCTGATGCCGCTGATATCAACTCAGAACGAATCTGCATGGCTGCAGATACTGCAGCATTAGCATTCATGAATGTAACACGGCTGGAATATGACCCAAGATCGACGGGGGAAGTGTCCGACTCCCTTGATCTTATCCTTATCATGTCCATTGGTAAACCTAGGACCTCAGCCACAGCCTGTGCGACAACCGTGTCAGAGCCCTGACCGATATCGGCTGCACCTGTGTGGATCGTTACACCTCCGTCCATATCGATTTTTAGATGTACTGTGGCGTGAGGGAATTTGTTAGGATCCCAGTGGATTGGGAGGCCACTTCCTGAGATGAAAAAGCCACATCCTACGCCTATGCCCTTTCCGAGAGGCATATTCCTGAATTTTTCATCCCATCCTGATTCTGCCCGGACCCTCTCGAGACACTCCCTCATTCCCATTGAAGTTATTCGGAAACCAGTTATGGTTGCTGAATGGGGGGGAAGTAAATTTGCAAGTCTCAAATCTATCGGGTCCACCCCAAGCTTTTCAGAAATATCGTCAATACCTACCTCCACAGCACATCTGGAATTAACGGCCCCATGGCCTCGCATCGCCCCACTTGCTGGTTTGTTTGTCCAAACTCTGGCGCCTGTGTAATGAAATGCTCCAATTTCATAGGGGGCAGTGTGGAGTACACCATTGTAGTATGTGGTCACATGGCCAAAAGAAGCAAATCCGCCCCCATCAATAAGTGCATCAGTCTCTATCCCACTTAAACGACCTTCGTCATCGGCATGAATGGCCATGGTAATTTTTGATGGATGCCTCCCTCGATTGGTCCAGAATACCTCCTCTCGATCAAAAGTTATCCTAACAGGACGACCGGTCTTTCTGGCCAGAATGGCCGCACACATTTCATGTGGAAAAGGGTCTGATTTACCGCCAAAACCTCCTCCTACAAACGTTCTGTATACGTTAATTTGGTGCATCGGTATCTCAAGTACGTCCGCTAACGCACGATGCACATAGTGGGGAACTTGTTGCGGGGTGTAGAGGGTCAGTCGCCCACGAGGGTCCCAGTGCGCGACAACCGCATGCGGCTCGGTAAATCCATGATTAACTCCTTTGAAAGTCCAGGAACTCTCATGGGATGCGATTGAATCTTCAATATTTTGAACTCTACCGAATCGTTGAAACACCCGTTTTTGCACGTTTGATTCACCAATGTGGTACCGACCCCTGTCGTGAATCGGATTTTCTGAATCCTTCAAACCATCCTTTATGTCGAAAATGGGTTCAAGATCTTCGTATTCGATCCGGATGGAATTTGCGGCTAGACGTGCGGTATCTTCGTCTTCGGCAGCTACACAAGCAACGATATCACCAATGTGACGAACCTTCTCGACGGCCATTGCATGCTCATCTTTCGTGACTGGCAGAACTCCGAAAGCATGGGGCGCATCCTCTCCGGTTGCAATTCCAAGAACCCCAGGAAGAGATTCAGCCTCGCTAGCATCTATTGACAATACCCTTGCGTAATGTCGATCGGTTCGGACAAGCCGTCCGATTATTTCGCCGGGAAGGCGGATATCATCCCCATATAGTGCTTGACCAGTCACTTTCCATTTACTATCTATCAATGGGGTGGGCTTTCCAATCACTCTGCCAGTTATGAGGTCGTCATGTCGATGGGGGCCCCATGGCTGGGGGAGATCGCCCCCCTGACTTTCGGGTATTGTATCAGATTCCCTCTCTCGTGAGATTGACGAGGAACCACCTGAACCCGGGCGGGTAAAGTCAAGTTTCCCGGGTTGTTGCCTGTAACCGACCATCTCCTTCTTGTCTGAAGCCACACGAATCAGCCTCCATATCCCGGATGTGGGTTACTTGCTGGGCGAGTGGTCGAAACTAACCTTTCTTCAGATGTGATGATATCAGAGGCTTCCATAATCGAATCTACAATTTGCTGATATCCCGTGCACCGGCAGAGATTTCCTTCTATGGCGTCCTGAGCCTCCTTTCTCGTTGGGGACGGATTCGATTCCAACAATGCAGCGCAGACAACCAAAAAGCCCGGGGTACAGAACCCGCATTGACTTCCACCACATTCTGAAAACATGGTTTGTATGGGGTGAAGGTGATGGCCATCTGCGAGCCCCTCTACAGTTGTGATTTCACAACCTTCCGTCTCTACGGCAAGAGTCATGCAAGATAACTTGGGCTTTCCATCTATCAAAACCGAGCAGCATCCACATGTTCCCATGTCGCACCCTCTCTTCGCCCCTAGTGCTCCCACATTGTCCCTCAAAACATCAAGGAGAATATCGTGATCCCTGATGATTATTTGACGACTCTTTCCATTGACAGAAGCCGACCACACCCTAGTGGAAACCCCATTTTCGACAGGAAGGGGGTGAGCGGCCATGCAGCCACTCGGAGCCGATGGTGTAAGAGAGTTAGGGCTATTCACCCAAGGTCATCTGCCACCTTTCCCATGATTACGTTCTCAATTAGCTTTAGGTGCCCCCCCATGGTAGACCTCGCCATCCCCATTTTTTCTGCAAGATCTTTCACGCTCACCTTTTTATTTTCTGAATAGTATCCTTCCCTAATCGCGCATTGAAGGACCTCTATTTGGCGTTCAGTGAGCAGGTCCTTCCATAATCTCGGACCATCGGACTTGACTGGTTGAATGCTTATTGAGTCCCACGGCATCATGAATTTCAATAATTCAATCAATCTCTTCATAGAATCGGAATGCCCAGTAAAGTTGAGCTCAAGACCCTCTGAATCGAGACCGTATGGTGGATGGAGATGGATTTTTTCAAGATCCAGCACCATCATCGGCAGGGTATGTGTTAGGTTCACTGAGGCCAAAAAAGTCCCCCTGTCTTTATCTGCCTCATGTACTTCAATAAGATCGAATGTAGAGATTTGCATCACATCATCCAAAACTCCAGAATGTGGCTTGATTTCTGCTAAATGTTCAATACCGTCCGCACCCAGTTTCAGATGAGCAAGAATCTCATAACTCTCAACTTTGTCCATCAACTGTTTGAATTCCTCGATACCTTCGAGTCCAGTCCTCTCCCATCGAAGTCTGACTCTCCTCATATGATTCCATACCCATTCACAGATATGAAACTATTAGTTGAACGACTAACACCTTATGTCGAACAAGGAACGTTTCAAAGCCTGATAAAGATTCAGATATCAGATCTCATGATTTGGATTATCTCGCTGCATACTGAAAAAGCAATTTCTTCCACAGTTACTGCATCGATTGGCACTCCTATTGGACATCGGACTTCGTTTATCTTCTGTGTTGGGGCCCCCGAGGATTTAGCAGACTTCACAAATGCCCTCCATTTTGTTTTGGAGCCAATGCAGCCTATTCTAGGCATTTTCTCGCCTCCCATGTTTAGAAAGCCGAGAAGTAGTTGCTCATCTATGGACCAGTCGTGCCCTAGGAGAAGTATGTCCGAGAATCTTTTCAATGATAACGGATTTTCAGACTCCAAAAATTTCTCCGCCTTGAGAAAAATAAGTTCCTCTGCACTTGGGAATTTAACTTCGGTGACAAATTCCTCCCTCTCATCAAATACGCTGTAACTCCATCCGAGGAGGCTACATGCTTCGCTTATTGCTCGTGCAACATGGCCTCCCCCCATCAGTAGAAGGTGCGGCCTGGGCTCCAACTTCTCGAACGCCACAATTACCCTGCCCCCACATAGGCTGTTGAGGTTAGTGGTAGAAGCATTTTCATTTTTCTTTGAAAGAACAAATGTCTCTATCCCTCCTTTTCCTCCCCCCAGCATCTCTCTTAGACGGGCCTCGACCTTCATTTCAAGTCCTGCGCCGCCTACTGTGCCGTGAGTCAACCCGGTCGAGGATATCGCCATCCTTGCACCCACCTTGGCAGGAACGCTGCCATCAGACTCCACGATAGAGGCCATAGCGACGCTTTCCAACGCCTTGAGTCGCCCCAAAGACCAGTCGAGTGTCCTTGCTCCCATGATGTTACGAAAGCCCCATTGTCTTTTTTCGTTGCGGAAATGGGGGGCCCTTGAATTGGGAACAAATAAGACCACAATGCTTCTGACAGCGACGTGAATCAGGCCTTGGATATCGTACTTACTGCTATGCGAGATGCATTTCTCGCCGTCACTGTATTCGTTGCCGCGATGGTGCTCCTATTCAGCTGGCTGCAGTACCTGACTGCTGGAAGATTCGTCGATTGGATAAGATCAAGCCGACAATGGCAGCCCTTCATTGGAGCTTTGATGGGTCTCACTCCGGGCTGTGGCGGCGCCATCATAATGATGCCAATGTATGCAAGGGGATATGTCACATACGGCACTGTCCTATCTACCTTGATCGCCACTCTTGGCGATTCTGCCTTCGTTCTCTTCGGTGCAACAATACAAGACCCATCACTACTAGAACCGGTCCTTGCAGTCCATCTGATTTCCTTTGCTGCCGGTGTACTATGGGGATATGGTGCTGATTACCTTGAGATAACGCCTTCTAGACCATTAGGGCGCCTCAGTTTCCGAAGTGCCAATGAAACCAAAGAAACGGAAAATCAGGTGGAACCCATCAATGATGGCCACGATATAATATCCAGCTTCCCTCGTGAAGAACCAGGGAGCCTATCCTATCGCATTGTACACAGCGGATACAGGATCTGGTGGGCAGTCACATCCATTGGGCTAGTGCTCGGCATTATGCTAATTTTCTGGTTCGCTGAAGATCCAAACTATTCGCCAGAGATTGCATGGGACATAACGACAAGAGATGGGCTACTGACATGGGTTGGCATAATTGGTACTTCTCTTTCGGTTATTCTCTATGCAGCTTCCAAGAGCTTTCTTGCAGATGATACAGAAGCAACAATCGGGGACAAGTTGAATTCTCTTGATGAAACTCTTACTCATGCTGCTTCTGAGACAGCATTCGTGACTTTCTGGGTCCTATTTGCGTATCTTGCATTTGAGGCCGCTATGTCTCTTGGTGGTGCATCCGAGTCAGACTTAGCTTCAAATGGCGATGGCGCGGTGGCGATTGTCNTCGCAGCTTCCATAGGCCTGATACCCGGTTGCGGGCCTCAGATAATCGCTATTACGGCATATATAGAAGGAATCATTTCATTTCCTGCATTAGTGGCAAATGCGATATCACAGGACGGCGACGCTTTGTTTCCTCTCTTAGTGCGTCATAGAGCAGCATCCCTGTGGGCCACAGTACATACCCTGTTGCCCGGATTGGCCGCTGGTCTGATACTGTTATGGACTGGAGTCGACTTTCCACGATGATTCTATTTCAGACCATTTGGATTTGAGTAATTGAACATCGGCTTCAGTATCTATATTGAGACTTGCATGAGGATCCTCTACTTCGAACCTCATCGGAGTGCATAGACTTCTGAGGGGTGTATCCGGCAGTGCATGCCTAACTGCATCTATGGCTGCATCATCGAGAAGTATAGGGTGGCCCCCCCTATCACCATTCGATGGGCAAGTACAGACTTCTGAGCCAATTAGGCGTCTGAGAGTTCTCGATGAGAATCCAGGTCGATCTACAGGTGCCACTATCGCCCGCTTTGGCCATCCAAGTGCGAAAAGACCGCGTTTTATCGATCCTGTTCTGCCGTTATCAGGATTAGGATTAATACAATTAATGGCACCATAGAGTGGAACCTCATTTTCACTCCACCGTTTAGAGCTAACGACGCAGACTCTAAGTCCATGATCCACCATCATCTGAGCCATCGCCGAAACTAGTGGCCTACCCCCAACTTCAATCAAAGCTTTGTCTCTGCCAAGCCTTCGACTGAAGCCCGCTGCTAAGATTATACAACAATTTTCTAAGGATTTATTCAGTTTATCACGACCCCAAGAAGAGGCGAATTATGTATGCTGCATATCCAATGAGCATGAAACCCCCGAGAGGCCGTGAGAGACCCTTACCGATGATTATTGAGCATGCTACAAGTCCCGAGCTGGCTACAAGTATCCATATGTCAAAATGGACGAATGAACTGGCAATTTCAATACCGCCCCCAGCTATCGAACCTATGCTGAGCACTGCCATCACGTTTGCGACGTTCGATCCCAGAATATTGCCTACAGCCACACCTTGTACACCACGTAATGATGCGGTTATCGTGACCACAAGTTCGGGTAAAGAGGTTCCAAATGCGACCAGGGTGAGCCCGATTACAGTCTCAGGAACACCCAATGACAAGGCGACGCCCTCTCCTCCTTCCAGCAGGAAGTCAGACCCATATTTCACTAAAACCAGNCCACCGATAAATGCAACAAAAGCATAGCCTACGCCACCGGGAATCCACGACTCTGCCTCATCGACAGAACCCTCTTCCCTTGTCTTCAAGATGTATGCAAAATAGGCACACATCGAAAATAACGACATCACTCCTAGCCACACAGTGAACTCACCCAGCAGAGCCGATCCAAGGATTACTCCGGTCGCAACTAGTAGCATCATTGAGTCTTCTCGAAGATTTTTGTCAGATTTGGATGTCGCTCCAAGGATGATTGCTATGGATAAAACGAGCATCACGTTAGCNATATTCGATCCGATAACTCCTCCAACGGCTAAATCAACAGACTCTTCTGTACCTCGACTAAGCGCATTCAAAACGACCCCGAGTTCAGGAAGACTCGTTCCGATCGCAACTAATGTGAAACCCACCAGGAACGAAGGTAAACCAAAATGATCCGCTATTTTCATAGATCCTTGGACTACGGATTCCCCTCCAAATACCAAGATCACGAGGCCAATACAAAGGAGGGCCCCGTCGGGAAGTCCTCCTATCATGCTCCCTCCAAGAAGATCATGGGCATATATGAAACGGATGAATCTTGACTTGGCAATTCAAACCATTCTTCGAATATGCTTCGCAACTAAGTTGGAATCTGGAAGTGTGTAATCCTCGAGGGGAGGTGAAAATGGTACAGGGGTATCCAGAGCTCCGATGACCACTGGAGGACCCTCCAGGGACCAAAAAGAGCCTTCAAGTATGGAAGAGCAAACTGTGTGCCCAAAACCACCAGTCCACTGAGCCTCTTGGAGGATGATCATTCGGCCAGTTCGATTAACCGAATCAATACACGTGGCCGAGTCAAGAGGGTGAAGAGTTCTAAGATCAATTACTTCTACTTCTATGCCCTCTTTAGCAACCATCTTCGAAGCACTCATCGCAACATGCACCATCGCGCCCCAAGTCACTATTGTTAGGTCCCTTCCAGAGCGAGTTACACGTGCTTTACCTATCGACGTTGAGCCCGTTTTTATCCGCCTTTCAGCAATCGATGTGTCCACTGATTGGCTTATACGGTCTCCCCACCCTGTCAAACCGCCCCTTAATCCGTAAAGGCCTATGTGCTCAAGGAGTATAAATGGGTCATTGGTAGCAAATCCTTCCAACAGAAGGTCATAGGCATCTTGGGGATTCGATGGGAAGCCAATCAAGAGTCCCGGATCGTTTAGTAACCAAGATTCAATCATATTCGCATGGAATGGGCCACTCCTTGTTTTCCCGCCGAGAGGTATCCTAATTGTAATTGGTACATCGGCCCCCCATCTCCACCGGAGTTGTGCTGCATTATTCACTAAAGCATTCATTGCTAATGCGGCGAATCCCCCAAACTGTATTTCTGCTATCGGGCGTAATCCCCCCAACGCCGCACCTGTGGCGCTGTTGATGATGATGGATTCCGAGAGAGGCATGTCGAGTAACTTATCGTTGTGCCCTTTTGCTTTGAGAGCCAGATTAAGTCCGAATGCCCCAGCAACCTCCATGTCCTCCCCCATGAATATTGAGAGACCATCAGATTTTTCTGCGATATCCACCATGGCGCTCTGTATTGCTTTACTGAATGTCCATGCATTTGACGCGTCACTGAATTCCATTGGAGTAAGTATTGGAGAAGCAGGTCTTTTCGATCCATTCTCTAGAATCTCTAATTGTTCCATGTGAGTCCTTGCATCACTTATCTCAGTAACCCCTTTTGTGACTGATTCAGGATCAGGCCAAGGCATTGCCTCTACTTCAGTACGAGCATTCTCGCAGAGATCAGATTCTTCTTGATAAATCGCTTTAATTTGTTTAGCGCCAACCCCCATCTTCCTGATTAAAACCTCGTGATTTGAAATTGGCTCCTTCTCAGCCCAGTAATTCAGTAAGTCACGATCAACATATCCCGGGGGATTACCGCTTTCAGCTCCCAGATACAGGTCATCATGATGATGCGCGTGTCCACATCCTCTCATGGTCTCGACATGGATTATTGACCCCCCTCCTCCAGATGTCGCAAGCTCACGTGCGACAGCAACAGACGAGTAGTATGCAGATGGATCCGACCCGTCTATCGTCCATGATGGCAAACCCACGGCAACGCCCTTGTCTCCGAACGTCTCTGCTCCAGATTGACGCCCTGAGAATGTATCAAGCGCGATTTGATTATTTTGAATAACATAACAAATTGGAAGACCTCTGACTCCGGCCAGATTTATCGCCTCCCAGAACTCACCATTGCTGCTACACCCTTCCCCCACAGGGGCCAAATGAAATCGCCTTTTGCGCAATCGTTTGGATGCAAGGGCTATTCCGGTAATCGTTGCACTTGCAATGGGTAAAGGAGCAGTAGGTGGAAGCACTCCTTTACTCCAATCCCCAATGTGAAGGTCCCTGCCCCCGCTTCCAATGTGTCCGCCATTCATTTTAGATTCTGATTTACCCATTTGGGCAGCCATTATTGACACGGGCGTCTGGCCGAGTGCCAAAGCTAGTCCGAGATCCCTAATCATAGGAGCAGCAAAATCTGTGCCTATCTCAATAGCAGTCCCACAGGCAGCAACTGCTTCCTGCCAAGTCGATCTGAACCCCTTCCCCCCAAATTTCTCACCATTTGGGGTTTTCACACCTTCTANGAACAAGTCTTTCAGATGCCCATCGAGAATCTTCGTTCTAATCATCCAGCGATGCCATTGAAGCCGCTGCTCAAGAGTTACCGATGCAGAATAAGCCAACCTTCTCAAGGCTAATCGAATATCCAGTATGAATCTAGATCTACGTCTTGATAGATATGTTCTGCCATCTCTGCGGGGTATAACCTCCATTTCCAGAACACCCTCGACTTCAAGACCGTGCAGACGTTCGTCAAAGGCTTCATAAAAACACTTCAAAATCGTATCTGACCAGTTGTGGAAATCATCTCCGTCCATCGATTTTGTTGGTAAATTAGAATCCAAGACGGATGCAACCATGTTGAGATGTCCTTCCCATCTTTCAGTAACGAATCTTAGGATTTCAGATCGAATAACTTCCCTCGTCAGCGGCTTTGAAAACTCCAATGCAGCCTCCGGACGCCAATTCACACCCCAAATCAAGGGCAAATCAGACTGCTCCTCCATAACCTCTCCTACTGCACCTTTCAATGCATTATTCCTGCTACCAGCCTCTCTAAACAGAGCATCTTCGTCAGCTTCATGTCGTATCCATACCCTTGCATCGGAGGTTCTCCCCTGTCCGCTGCCCGAACGTTCGATGAGCACTCTAGTTCGCTCTGAACATTTTGAACATCGCCTATCCAGTGCTTTGAGCTCCCTTTTCGAAGAAAACCATGGCTGATGATGCATGCATGCGGGACATCTCCATATCCCTGAAGATAGTGTGCTCATGATGGTTTCAAGACGATAGGGTACATCATATATTCTATTTANTTATTTTTAAATAAACATAAANAANTTTTTTTTAGCATCATAATTATACATAAAAAAAACAATGATATAGACTAATAATTACATAATAAATATAAAATAAAAATATTATTTTTACATAAATATTAATAATATTTTATATTTCTTTAACATGAAATAAATAAGTGCTAATATCGTGGAACATTTTGATCCACATCTCTGGACCAGAGGTCAATTCCCCCCACTAGATTTGACACTCTTGACTCGAATGCTGGTAAACCCCCAAGATATCTGACTACGGTTGCCGACCTAACCCCAGAGTGACAGTAAACGATAATCGGTACATGTAGCGGCAATTCATCGATTCTGCTGGGTATATTGAAGTGTTCAATTCTAAGATTCGTACCCTCAATTGTAGCTATTGCCTCTTCATCGCTCCTCCTCACATCAAGAAGGAACAACTCAGTGCCATCATCAATCATCGATTTTAATTTAGTAGGGTGAGTGGACCGTGAAATCGGATTACTGGAACCTATGTGTGCGACCTCTTTTGCTTCTTGTTCCTTTGGCACACCAATTTTCAAAATTCTAGTTTTCATGGTCATCGCATCCAGAATCAACAACCGACCTGAAAGCGTCTCACCAATTTTCAACAGGATCTTGATGGCCTCTGCTGCCTGAATTGAACCAAGAATGCCTGTAATTGCCCCAAGAACGCCTGCATCAGCACAACTGGGTGCCAATTCAGGCGGCGGAAAATCTGGAAATAGATCTCTATAGTTTGGGCCATTCTCATAATTGAAAACCGAAATCTGCCCCTCGAACCTAAGAACACTAGCAAAAACCCAGGGAATCCCAAGATTTTTGCAAGCATCATTGATGGAATAACGAGCTTCAAAACTATCGGTCCCATCAATAACTACGTCTGAACCCTTGAGCAAACGCTCGGCGTTTTCTGGAGAAATTCTTTCTTCAATAGGCTGTATGAGGATTTTGCTGTCAAGTGCCTCAAGGCGCCTCTGTGCAGATTTGACTTTGCTTCGCCCTACCTCACTTTCAGAATGTATAACTTGTCTTTGGAGATTGGACTCGTCCACGACATCATCATCTATGATCTTAATCCTACCAATCCCAGCAGCTGCAAGATATAGGAGTGCTGGAGACCCGAGTCCACCAGCTCCAACGATAGTGACGACTGAATTAGCCAGTCTAATTTGTCCTCCCAATCCCACTTCATCCAGTACAATGTGCCTGCTATACCTTTCTAGGCGCTCTTCCTCCACATTTTCACAACCCTGAGGATACCAATCGTAGAGATGAAACAATGAAGCTGAACCTTCCCCATGCGACTGTCATTTTGCGTGATCTAGTAGGAGACAAGTCCACACCAAACAATTTCGCTAACAGTCTTTGAATGAAATTCTGTTGAAGAGCGTTTTCAGGTTTTTCTATGCCNAAAAACCACCTTTCCAAATCTGTGAGGATGCAATATCCGTCACGAGTAAACCAAAGAATTTCAGTTATGGCATAGATGATAATCACTGCCCATAAGATCGAATCCCAGGGGGAAAGCCAACCCACTGCAACAAGAAAGGTCACAGCCAAATGTGTCAAGTAGAGGCAATAGGCTGCTGCCCTGTTGAGAAAAGCAACGTCTTCTTGCTTTTGAAAAAAAACGCCCTGTTCCATGGTAATGCCTCAATGCTGTGATTCCAGCCACCTTTCTGCATCAATGGCCGCCTGACACCCCATCCCCGCAGCAGTTATTGCCTGCCGGTATCTTGTATCCACAACATCTCCCGCAGCAAAAATACCGGGGATGCTAGTCATCGTGTGTTCTGAATGTATGATATACCCTTCTTCATCTGTATCCACTTGGCCAGATAAAAATTCAGTTATTGGCCTGTGTCCTATTGCTATGAAAGCGCCGGCACACTCTATTTCTTCAAGAGAACCATCTCTAGGGTCTTCCAAGACAGCTCCTGTTAGCCCCTTGCCGTCTGAAAGCCACTCTTTCACTTGCCGATGAGATCTTATCTCGATCTTAGGATGATTTTTTGCACGTTCTAGCATTACTTTAGAGGCCCTAAACACATCTCGACGGTGGATTATCGTGACCTTACTTGCGAATCTTGTCAGGAATGTGGCCTCTTCCATGGCAGAGTCGCCGCCACCAACTACGATTACTTCATCGTCCCTGAAGAAGGCACCATCACAGGTTGCACAGGTGGATATGCCCCTGCCCTTCTGCTCCTGTTCTCCCTTTGCACCGAGCCATATAGCTTCAGCACCAGTACAAATAATGACGGTCTCAGCTCTGAATTCTTCTCCTTCGACCCATATCTTGAANGGCCGGGAGGAAAAATCAACCTTCTCAACATTCTTGTCAACCACTTCAAGTCCAAATCTTTCCGCCTGCAAGCGCAAATCAATCATCATCTCTGGTCCACCTATGCCCTGGGGGTATCCAGGAAAATTTTCAATGTCCGATGTTAACATCAACTGTCCCCCCGACATATACCCTGCGAACATCATTGGTTCCATCATCGCTCTNGCCGAGTATAGGCCCGCAGTGTACCCTGCTGGGCCCGATCCGATGATGATGACGTTGTGCACGGTCTGTGACATATACGCTTCTGAATGCTAGGAGTCCCTTCAACATTGACCATGCGGATCGAGCATTAAAGTTGCCCGAAAATTATGCAATCATCGCCTGAATTGCCTTCACGGCTGATCTAGCATGAGGCTCCAGTCGAGATTCAATATGNTCGGGCTCTGCACCCGGCCCGATAATTCCCAAGCCAACCGGTTTATTGTATGAAATCTGGAGATCGACGAGACTCTTGATGACTGCCTGGCCCATTGCAAGCCCATGGCTTGTTTGGCCTTTCTCTATGATGCCAAGACACGCTACGCCTGCAATCTGCTCATTTTCAAGTAAACGGGCTGTGGCCAAGGGTGCTTCCATCGAACCGGGAACCCAAACTAAGTCTGCTATTTCCAACCCACATTCAGATGCTTCCGATTTAGCGTAAGAAATCATTTCTTCAACTTCCTCTTTGTGGAATGAGCCGCATACTAGGGCTATGGATTTCATTCAGATTCCCCCCTTTTGTTCAGAAGTTGGCTCCGATTTTCCGAGCCCTAACAATGGGTTTCCAGCAAGCATCTTCTTGACAGTATCAACAACGGCCTGGGTTGTCGATTCTATTTCTACATTGACAGTAGACCCCACCTCCTTTTCAGCAAGTGTCGTCCGTCGTATTGTTTCCGGAATAATATGGAGATTGAATCCTCCCGATTTGTGGGTCTTACCGACCGTGAGAGAAATCCCATCTATAGCTATGTAACCCTTCTCGAATACATATTCAGAGACCTGAAGGGGCACATGGATTTCGATATCTAGCGTCTTCGACCCACTATTATCCTGTTCTGAAGCATCAATACGGGTTATTTTTCCAACAGCCATTATGTGTCCGGACACAAGATGCCCCCCAACTTCATCACCATATCTTAGAGCACGTTCCATGTTCAACCAGTCACCAGTTTCCCTGTCACAGAGGGTCGTGCGGTTCAGAGTCTCCTGTATGAGGTCGAAGGATACGGAGTCACCATCAATCCCGATGACAGTCAAACAGACACCATCTAATGCAACGCTCGCCCCGATTTCCAGATTTTGTCCATGGTTCGGAGGCAAGTCGACTACCCATCTGGTAAATCCATCTTGTTCCTTCATAGAAACAAGTTCCGCTTTTCCTTCTACAATGCCTGTGAACATTCTCAATCACTCCTCGAACGGGCCGCCATCTTGGTTAGGCCATAGGCTCAAGATTTTAGCGATTATTTTTCTGGTACCATCAAGATCGTCAGAAAGGCCATCTACCCTTATGACCTCTACATTGCCGTAGCCATTCGAATCCAACCCCTCCCGTATTGCATCTATGGAATGTTTCTGATCGTACCCAAGGGCAATAATGTCCGGCGAGATATCGCCCAATATATCGAATATAGGCGTAGAGGGAGGATTCCCCACAATTGCTGAATTTACTGGTTTCAATCCTTCAACCATCCTCTTTCGCAAGTCATGCGAGGTCACCGGCTCATGCTTCCGATTACGAACTGTGTCGTCATGCGCAACTACGACTACGAGATCATCTCCCAGTAGTTTTGCCTGCTCCAAGTAGTGGAGGTGCCCTGCATGTAGCAGATCAAAAACGCCAACAGCCATTATCCGAGTCATTGAATCACGTCCTAATTTCCGAGTCCATGGGCATTGAGTAAATCATCGCCCGTTAGCATGGGTATTGAGTGGCGCTTCGCGTAAATTCGGGCTTCCTCGACAGGTAGTGCCCCATCTCCATCTGGTTGAAGCATCTCAGCACCGATCGTACAAGGTCTCAATCCGGCAAGCCTTGCAATGCTTACAGCCAACTCTGTATGGCCCTGTCGGGATGTCAATCCGCCCGGAGCCTCCCTGCAAACGGGGATGTGGCCGGGTGTCCGAAACTCATTTCCCAGAGCTTCACGAGCGTTTTCAGGGGTTGCATNAGAATGCATCAACTCATCGCACAGTTCTCCAAATCTCCGGGTAGTTAGGGCTCTGTCCCTGTCTGTTATGCCTGTGTAGGTCTCTCTGTGGTTGATTGAGAGTGTGAACGCGGATCGGGTATCATATTGCAGATCGTTGGTCTTGAGCAAATCAAGAACAGGGTGTATGGCAGTCAAAGAGGGATGAACATGTATGTCCTGAAGCCACGGCAAATCGAACATCTCCCCAATCTCCGCACCTATTGCAAGAAAAAGTAACCCGCCACAATCCTGTCTAAGTTTTCGTATGACCTCTGGGCTAGCGTGCTGCGCCGGCCAGAGAAGGTCCGTCTCGCTCTCTCTGAAAGACGAATCGAAAACCATTACTGGCTTGCCATTGCTGAATGCCTCGATTGCCAAGGCCACCTGATCCGTCTCGCTCGTTGCACTCATGTGCTTCCGTCTCGATGTTCTGGTAAATAGGGTGACGTTTTGACCCCTCATGTTTCCAAATGAGCGCAAGTAACATGAGGCACGCCTTGTACGGAGTGGCGATGAGGACTTCGCGTCAAGCAGGTGCGCTCCTAATATTAGCGACATTGCTAATCCCACTTACCGCATCACAGATCAACCCTCAGGATGATGAAAGAGGCGGTTATGACTATGCCGGCGAGTGGCAGCCAAGGCATGCCCTAGAGATTCATGACGATTGGTGGAATGATTGGTCTAGAGACTCAAATCAAAACAAGGTTGACGATAGGCTAGAATGGCTTCTCGAACAACCAACTGAGTTCTATTCCAGTTGGTGGAGAATGGCAGAATCGGGTAGTGCAAGAGTCTTCATTGATTATGATCACCATCCCTCCTCAGCAGATGTTGATGCGGTTGAAAGGCTAGGCGTGGAAGTTACTATGCGCCCTGTATATCTTGACAGCCTGATTGCTACAATCCCAATCGATCTTATCCATCATAACTCCCCAATCCTCAATCTGTCTGGAGTCGTCATGCTAGAAGATCTAGGCCTAGCTGAAACTCATATGAATGAAGCGGCCCCAAATATGGGAGTAGACCAAGTATGGTCCCAGTACGGGTATGATGGAACAGGAGTTACCATCGCTGTACTAGATACAGGGGTAAGAGGAGATCATGAGGGGCTCAATGATTTGGATGATGAGATCACGTTGGGCTGCGACCAACCCGATCCAGACCCGTTCAACCCAGCTCCAATCACAATCGATTGTGATCCGAAGATTTCAGCTTTCTATGATGCTGTAATTACCGACTCCGAGAGGCCAGCAAGTGAATCATATGACTCAGGTACCCATGGGTCACATGTTGCAGGTATCGCTGCAGGCACCGGCGGCGGACAAGAGGCACCAGACGGGTCGAAATACGTGGGGGTCGCACCAGGTGCATGGGTTGTCAATATCCTTGCATGCTGCGAAGGTGACATTCAAGATGTCATAGAAGGTGCTCAGTGGGCAATCGAAAATAAGGAATCCAAAGGCATAGACATTTTAACTTCCTCACTGGGCGAGCAACAGTTCGAGATTCATTTTGACAATGACGGCTCATCAGCATGGAGCCAACAGATGGATGCTGTCGCAGCATCAGGAATCATCACTTTCCTATCAGCAGGAAACGAATTTGGCGGCGCGACATTGGCCGGCTGCAATACCATTGATAGTCCAGGTGATGCAAATCTGCCCATCACAGTCGCAAGCTTGGACAAAAATCTAGGTTTGGCAATCTATTCAAGCAGAGGTTATACCTCTGATGGCCGTGTCAAACCCGACGTTTCGACGATAGGCTCGAACATAATGGCCCCTGATGCCGCTACTTCTGATGGGTACACAAGTAAATCCGGAACTAGTATGGCAACTCCGCTAATGGCGGGTATCGCTGCTTTGATGGTTGAAGCAAACCCGGATATCGATCATAATCAGGTCAAGTCCATAATTAGCGCTCTATCCATAGAACGCGACATCCAACTCCTTGACGATCCTGGATTTAATGACTGTAGCGTTTTGGAAACCCGTCCAGATAATGAGTTTGGTTATGGCCAGGCAGACCCCCTATCTTTCGTACAAGCAGCAGGTGCGATAGATTCATCGTTGAACGTTTCAATGAACGTTGACACATTAGACCACCTTGGGAACGAGTCTAGGATATCAGGCACGTCGACAGGTGGCGTCCCTGGGGTCGGATACGTAGAGGTGATGGTTGGAGGAGATAATTGGAAACAAGCAGCTGACCTATCATCCGGTGGGGATTGGTCTTCTTGGAACATCAAGTTAGACCCACACACCCAGTCAGGTAACTCGACGGTTTACGCTCGGCTGGTGATCAGCGAAGAGAGAATGTCTCCAGTGGATGCCAGAAGAGTTGTCCTTGTGGATGGGGCAACAGGCACATCGGGAGGAGCCGAGGGTCAGGCTTCCATTGGGGCATACATATTCTTCATTCCATTCTTCGCCACCCTTGCGCTTCTCGGTTGGACAGCCCTGCGGGAAGACTGGTCAATAAGTCCCGCCAAGAAGAAAGAAAATGACGACGAAGATGTCGAATCAACGCATTCTTCAAATTGGCGGGAAGATCCATTTAGATCATTCACTGGAGGACTCAGAAAGTTCGCTTCAGAAATGCGAAGAGGAGGCCCTTTGACCGAAAATGGAACAAAGAGGCTTCTGACGCTGTGCATCCTTTATTTTGCGCAAGGCCTACCATGGGGCTTTGCCAGCGTTACATTTGCAGCCTACCTCGTTGATAATGGGGTCCCGATTGGAGATATCGCCATACTGTTTGCCACAGTCGCCTTACCTTGGACATTCAAGTGGATATGGGGGCCAGTCGTGGACGCCGTAAACATACCCCGATATGGCGCTAGGAGGCAATGGGTACTCATAGCCCAGGCAGGCATGGTAGTCACACTCGGGACGCTCCTTCTTGTACCAGACTTGAATGCTGAAATAGACTTGGTTACACGTCTATTGTTCGTACACAATATCTTCGCTTCCCTTCAGGATGTCGGTACCGATGCATTAGCGGTGGAAATACTTGAGCCAAATGAGGTGGCGAAGGCAAACGGGTTCATGTTCGCAGCGAAAAGGGCTGGAATTATAGTCGGCGGTGCGGTACTCGGAGTTTCAGTTACTCAAATCGGCATCAGTGGCGTGATCGCTATCCAACTCGTACTTCTGTCTCTCATATTGCTCGTCCCTCTTACCATGGTTGAAAGGCCAGGCGTCAAATTATTCCCTTGGTCCAAGCCGGATCAAAGTCAGTGGTGGGATGATTTAGACCCTCAAGAAAGCGGACAGAGTCCTTATGGCGACTCAGATATATCACAGCCATGGTTGGAAGAAGAGAGATTCAAAATCGCTCGAAAAGTCGGAGTGACGCTTGATAGTAAAAGAATCTCAGTATCCGCATTTTTTGCGATAGCAGGTCTGTTATTATGGATTGTCGGATTCGCTGTAGATGTCTTCACCATCGATTTCAAGCTAGGCGATAACATCAGACAAATCACCAATCCGGTGAGCTACCTCTTCTTCATAATATCATTAGCCACCTTTGCCCTTTCTGCCAAAGGAATATTCGGAGCAAGGGACTATCATGTGACGAATCCATTAGCACGCCTCCCCGAGGGGACCAGACGAGGAGTAGCCGAAACCTCATTCTATCTGACAAAGGCCTTTTCTGTCCGTTCTGCGTTGTTATTAATAGGACTATGCTTACTTTCCGAACTTTACATATTCGTGGGCCCAATTGTGATTGATATCTTCATCAATGAGGCGGGTTGGTCTCAAGCGAAGTACAATGGAATAGTCGGGGGTATCGTAGTATTCGGTGCGCTGATCGGCCAAATCGTAGGAGGTCTGCTCGGAGATAGATTCGGAGTGAGGAGGGTTGCAATGGTTGGGTTTACAGTATTGGCTCTTGCGAACGCATGTTTCGCACTTCTCGAACCCCTTTGGTCCAACACCTCGATAATGACAGTTTACCTTATTGCGCAGGCGTTTGTCGGCGGAATGGCATGGATATGCATTATTTCCTTGAGTATGAGGCTGACTTGGAGCAAGGTGGGAGGGACTCAATTCACAGCATACATGTCCTTGTTTAACCTATCAGGAGTCTTTGCATACACACTTACAGAGAGAATGATATCGATATTCGATTACAAATCCGCTATTTATATCGGTGCA
>PBBV01000016.1 GCA_002717835.1 Methanobacteriota archaeon | reverse complement strand
TCTTCGGTCCTGAAAACAACCCTTGACCCAAGTGACGCACCCCTAAGCAGGCGAGGCCACCTGCCCGGGGTATAAGAGCGTGACGCAGGGAGAGAAGTATGCAACACGGCCATTGGCCCCCTCAACATTCAAGCACACAAGGTGAAACCGGACAACATGGCCTTCAGAGATTTGCTAGGCGGCGCGATCCGCCATTCAGAGTCAATATCGGTAAATCATGGTATACTGGACGCTTCTCAGACAGGCGGTCACGTGGCAACGGTGTTTGAAAATATTTCAGAATGCCCAGGCCACAGGGCCGCCGCAAATGTCCTAGTTAGGGAAAGGCTGTGCGAAGCTTTCTCAATAGAACCCGGTGAGTTGATAGATATTCTGGCCTGGGCCATGGACAATCCCGAGGAACCCGTCGAAGTGGAACGGTCTGATGCGGTCGTTCTCCAAAACACACAAGGCGAGGTTAATCTACACGCCATCCCCATACCATGGCATCATAGGGCTGATAGGGGGAGATATCAATCCGCCTCAATCATAGTAGCACAATATGGTGGTGTACGAAACGTATCATTTCACAGACAATTTCTGAGAGATTCAAAGAGTTGCGTCTCTAGATTCGTCCCCAGACATCTGAAAACAATGGTGGATTCTGCCCATTCAAATGGGAGTGAAGTGCCGATATGCGTTGTGAATGCTCCGGACCCCACAGTATTGTTGGCTGCGGCTATGTCTTTTACAGAACACATTGATGAGTTGAAAGTCGCCGCTGCATTACACCGAAGGATTCACGGCTCACCATTGAGGATAGTTACCCTAGACAATGGCATTGCCGTTCCTGCTGACGCAGAATACGCCATGGAAGCAAGGATAACCTCGGACAAAAGTGATGAGGGGCCTTATGTGGACATCACAGGAACCCTAGACGACATAAGGCAGGAGTCAGTCATAGTGTATGATTCAGTACACCATAGAGATAATCCAGTTTTCCATGCACTGATACCAGCTGAAAGAGAACACCGGACCCTCATGGGCCTTCCAAGAGCACCAACCATCAAGAAGGCCGTATCAGAAGTGGTCGCTTGTACCGACGTACACCTAACCGATGGTGGATCGGGATGGTTATCGGCTGTCGTACAAATCGTGCCGGAAGAACCCGGGGACGGCCGGAGGGCTATTGAGGCCGCGATAAAAGGGCACGGTTCGATGAAACAGGTTGTCGTTGTCGATACGGACATAGACATTGCAGATCCAGTGAGAGTAGAATGGGCCCTCATGACCAGGTGGCAGCCGGATCGGGACACTGTCATCCTTAGCGATCAAAAGGGCTCGTCATTGGACCCCAGCCGCTATGAAGATGGGAAAACAAGCAAGATAGGCATGGATGCGACAATCAAATCTGGAAGCGATGAATCAGCCTTTAGGAGCGCTGTATGAATAACAATACTGGCAATACCCTTGAGGAACGTCTCCTCCATCCCAGAAGGAGTCTTGGAGACAGGTATAGGACACAAGCCGAAAGATTCCTCTCATCCGGCAATGAAGCAGATGCAGTGTGGGGGGAACAGATGGCTTCAAAGGCAGTTCTCCATGATTTTACCAATCCTAAGAATTGGAAAACTCTAGTTAAATCCAGAATAGCGTTGGGTGATGAACCAGGTGTCTCATCTGCGTTGAAGGATTTATTCAGCGTCCTTGGCAGAGACCCTGCCCTGACAGACTTGTTGGAGGACGTAGACATGCTCTTACATGGTGCCTCGATTCTATCCGAATCACTACGAATAGACCCCCTCGACCCAGATGAGTGGTGGGGACTAGAAAATCCAATTGATAGTCTTCTTAACAAAATAAAATCTCTGGATTTTACAGATCCAAGAGCCAATCTACTATTTTCTAGGAGGTTGGAACGGGCCCTAGACAATGGTTTTGAAGATGAATACTTGGAACATGCTACAATCCTGTTGGCCCAGCGTCCGATGAATCATGAGGCGTGGACTAAGCTTGGAAGAATACATGAGAGGCGTGGGTCCATGGACGAAGCCTGGCATTGTTATGATCAGGCCCAAGTGTGCTATCAGCCCTGTGAGGAACGTGATCGATTCATCGAGCGAATTGGGGCCAAGATGGATGGAAGTGAAGAGCTCCCTTGGAAAAAGCCTCCAATAGAGAGCCGTGCCGAGTTTTTAGAGGGGATGCGCCTCTTGGCTGGAGTCGAGGCAATTCCCTCTCCTGACCATGTAGAGAAGATTGGAGTGACAGATTCAATAAAGGCTCTAATAGAAGCAGACAGGTTGAATGAGGCCTTTTTCCTTGCACGGAGAAGAGCTGCTGAAGGGGATCCTGAAGCCGAGCAACTCATGAATGAGATATCAGAGGGATTGCAGTGAATGATCGGTTCGCTCTATGCTGGGCAACATCCTCACAGAACAATGACGATGATTCTGAGGCGTGGTTGATGGTCAACAATTTTGAACGTGGATGGGAATTACCCGGCGGTTGGCTCGAAGAAGGAGAATTATCCGAGGAAGCAGCTTTGAGGGAATTATTTGAGGAAGTGGGATTTCTTGGAGTTGCCACCCACATTGAGAAAGATTTCTTTGAGGGAGGTGATTTGGTAAAAATCGTCGTCAATGAAGCCCCTGAACCGATTGGATGGGAAAGCCAGGACGAGAAGATTATGGAAGCCGGATGGTGTCTAGAAATCCCTGAAATGAAGAAATGGGATGCAGCAGAGATAGAAAGAGCCAGAAATCATGATTGGTCTAAATCCGATTCACTCAAATTCAATTCCTGAATCCATTTGACAACCTCTTTATCCTCAATGTCGTGGGATTTCGAGGCTAGAATTTCTGCAAGTGACTTGGATTGGAGGCAATATGCTGTATCGACAAGAAGCCCCAGATCAGGCCTTTGAGAACCTGTTGTATCTTCCAATATGGTGTCACAAAGCCTCATTGCAACCGTCATTGCATCTGTAGGATGTGCCATCGCGGTAGTTTTGTTCTTGGGATCCCTAGGTGCCGCTTCCCTGACTACCTCGTCCATGGTCCTTGCATCCTCTGATAGAACGTCGAGTGCGATATCTAACCACTCGAGTGATGCTATGGCCTCCTCACCGTACATCCCCTCGGATTCAAATCTCGATGCTGAAGACCATAAATGACGAAGTGCTGATTCGCTATCACCAAGGCCTAGGTGAAGCCTTCCAACTTCCAATCTTGAGAGGGCTATGAGATCGTTTGGGTGTCCAGCTAACGATGTTATCTCGCTGTGAATTGCCAGCGCCATCATGGTCTCCCCTGAAGATGCGTGCCATCCAGCCAGATTTAGTAGTGCCAAAGCATGGCCCGGTGAACCTGGATTGATAGCCGCGATTCTCTCTGTTGCCCAACGTAACTCTGCCCCGATCTTGGATTCTTCGACGGCTCCAATCAAAGCCCTATCAAGGCGCACTCTGGCCTCAGCCTCTATATCTCGCTCATCACTACCTCTAGATCGTTCCAAAAGCTCCTCAGAGAGATTTACAGCGTAGGCAATGTCACCCTTGGATATGGATCTGGAAAGCATAAGGATGTCTCTCCTTAACGGCGATAATTTCAGGATTTCCTCCGGCTCCAACTTACCAGTGGAATCCAAGGATAAGGCTATGTCTAGTTCTGTCGCAGTAATCCAATCACCCCCTTGCCTGAATCCCTATCTCAGCGAGTAAAAATGCTATTGCTTCACCTGGGCTGATATTTCCCATCCATCCTGCAGCACCTGCATGTCCGCCACCATTACCCCCCTTGGAGGTAGCAAGCGAACTCATGATCGCCCCCATATCCAATCCTGACTTCGTGGACTTCCATGAGGCGCGAGCGGTTATCCTGATGTCGCCGTTCTCAAGATGCTTTGTCACGATAGAGGCATCAGCACCCGTGGAAACCAATGATGTGGCTATTTTAGATTCATGACCTCCGCCTTTCGCTGTTGCGACTATGATTCCACCGCAATGATGTATCTCCATCGAGGATACGGAATTTAGGATTCTCTTCCTCTGATCTAACGGCATGCTCTCTCCTTCTATTGTTTGTAGTACGTCCTCCGGAATCAAATCGCTATTATCCANGATCTTGACCACGCTCCTATGGCCGTTTGCTGATCCATGCTTGAAACGGCCCGTATCCGTTACAATGCCTGCGTACAGCATCTCTGCCCATTCTGGTGGTATCTTGCCACTTTCCAGAAGTATCAGTTCCAGTATTACCTGACAAGTCGAAGACGTATCGGCGGATAGGAGCATTGTGTCTTCTGGCCATTGATCAGAAGCACTCGTATGGTGATCTATGACAAACAGGGGGATGTCCATTGGCAAGTCAACCCCTAGTTGGGAGGGGGCTCCCGTGTCTACCGCTATTATGCCAGAGAGCGTCCTTGGAAAAGTAGGGTGGCGATGGTCCATCCACCTGAACTTCATTCCAGTTCTTTGAAGCATCCTCTTCGATATTTTATCTGCATGAAGCCCTGTTGCTCTAGCTCGTGACCCTATCCATTCAGCAAGCACCGTGGCCGAACCAATAGTGTCCATGTCCCCGTTTTTGTGGGATAGAACTGCGATCGCCCCATCCCCCAGGGAGGAAATCCATGGTTTGATATCTTCAATTTGAACACTTAGGACCATTCAAGGCCTCCATTCAAGTTTCAATCTGCGCTGAGATGCGTTCATACTCCTTGAGTAGTTGTTGTTCCAAATCTTCTAGCTTTGATGCGTGGCCNATGAGTGCTTCAAGGGAGTTATTTAGTGAATTTTTGAGGTTAGAGCGGTCCCCCACCTCGAGTAGTAATGGACCCACAGCTCTGAAAACCGCATTATCATCTGGTTGTTCTTCGAGTAATTCCAATGTTGTTGTTATTTCTCCGACTTGGGATCTAGTAGTCTGAAGTTGACCGCGGACGTTATTGAGATCCTGTGCTATCTTCTGAATTGTTTGAATGTCTGTCTGCATCATGCCCACGCCCCTATGGCTTGACCAGTTCGATGTGCGGCAATTAGGCTCCTCAGAACCGTATTCATCCTAGCTCTAGCATCGCTGATAGAATTTGCATTGATNTCGAACNGAAATCCATTTTCAATTTCAGAGGTTTCTACCTCGGTCTGGAGTGCAGCGGCCAGCCTAGGATCCGCCGAGATAGAGACAGAGACCCTGACGATCTCATTCTTCCTCGTCGCTGACATCGACCGGTCCCTCCGCTATGCGACGCTCGTAATCGAGTGCCGCCTGCTGAGCGATAACTGCGAGATCGGTAGACGTTGCACCTTCTCTGCCACGACGNATAATCCTGCTATTTGCTTCTGTGGCCCTTGTGAATGGTTCCCAGTAACCGCCAGTAAACTTATTCCCACACTTTCTGCATGACCAGATACCTGCTACGTCCCTAGTTACCTTTTGATACTGGCAACTTGGGCATGTGAACTTCCTGCTCCTCTTCTTTAGAACGGAAGCAGCGCGTCGGCGTACACTGACACCATAGCGGGGCCCGTATCTCGCAGATGCACCAGCTTTTTGGGTTCTCTTTGCCATGATATCACTCCTGCAATGCATTGTCTACCAAGTCACGAAGTTCAGCGCACCTTCCGATCGCATGCTCCATGATCTCTTCGAATTCAACCGTCGTGAAGATTCCCTTTAGACCCTTCTGAAGTGAATGAACGTGTCCATCGTCGCCCAAGGTAATGTGTATGCGTTCATCGCCGCCAAGTTCTTCTTCCTTGCTTGCATCTAATACATACCTNCCGCCAACACGATGGTAGGAACACATGATCGGGGTCTTGGAAACAGGAAGAGGGTAATCTTTGCCTATCTCAAATCGCTCGGCGGGCACGATGGCAGAGCGCAGTGCTGCTATTCCAGCCAATGCGAATGCATCGAAAAGGTTCCCGTCATCGGATACAGCAAACACGTCTAATATGACCTGCCAGGCCCTTTCTCCGGGTATGATGCACAGTTCATCGACATCTATGCAACCAGATTCGCGTATGCCACGGTCGACTACACGTCCGAGTTCTATTGACTGTGGGCTTGGGGGTCCCGGCTCCCATGATCGGCCTGCTACTGGCCTTACCTCTGCACTGCACATTAGCCCTCCTTGATTTGGTCGATCTGGGTAGGGAGTCATCAACTGGAACTTTACACCGGCGAGCACGATGGTATCGCCCATCTGAACTCTAGCTGAGCCCTCGGCTCTTGGGAGTATTCCGACATCTAGAGATATCTTCCTGGACTCAAATCTTCCTCGTCCGTCGATTCTCATGTCTGAATCAGCCAGGTCTGCCAAATGCTTCCTGAGGAGATCGGGTACTAGTGGTATGGACATCAAGCATCACCCCCCTTCAGGGCTCTAGCCATTATTTCGTGAATGTGGGAAGCGGCTTCCATGTTGTAGTCCCATGCAATCTTGAAATCTTCCTGAGAGAGGTCCCCGTCCATCTGTAGGAAAACGAGTTCTCCGCTGTTGGGNAGTATACCCATTGGTAGGTCCGCCTCGCCGTAGTTGTCCTCTTCCTTGTTGAGGTCGCAAACAACCACTCCGTTAACCTTGCCTGATGCGACAGATACTACTAGATCTGTCATTGGTATGCCAGCATGCGCTAGAGCAGCGGACGCAGCGGTTATTCCAGCACATCTCGTGCCTGCCTCAGCACATAGAACTTCAATCTCTACTCTTATTTTGGAGCGAGGGTACAATTCTAGGAGTACCACGCTTTCCAGTGCCTCCGCTGTTACCTTACTTATTTCTCGGCTTCTCCGATTGAACCCAGGCCTNATTCTATCTGTTGTACTGAATGGTGCCATGTTGTAGCGCACATCGAGAACTGCCCTGTCCTGGCGTTGGATTTTACGAGGGTGTGCCTCCATGGGGCCATAAACCGCTGCGATGACGTCATTCAACCCCCAACGTACTCTCGCGGATCCATCAGCGACAGGAACTACTCCAGTTTCTATCTGAATTGGCCTGCATTCTGATGGNTTTCTTCCATCCANGCGCAATCCTTTTTCATCAATCATCTGAACATCTCCGTATCCGCCCATTATATTTCACCTCCATATTCGGAGATTTTCGCTTTCATCATCATAGCACCGAGCTCTGCCCTGGCTGAGATGATTCCGGCTACATCCCCGTCGATCCACAATCTCGCATTGTCTGCGACAATAATTCTTGTATCGGTCTTTTCTTTTAATTCCGACAGATTCGAACCTTTCGATCCGATGACTCTTCCAAGTAAATGCGGATCAACAGATTCTACTGAGCCAGTCTTCAGTTTCCTTAGCCCCATGCCCTTCATGGTTGCAACTGACGAATGGTTTTCTTCAACTTCCTGAATCCTACAGAGAATTGCGTCGCCCACGTCCAACACCGACCGGAGTCCCCCGAAAGAAGCTTTAGAGGGCCCTAGAGACAAGGGCAGAATTGCGTTGAAAGGGGCGCCTATGTCTATGAACCATATGTTGTTTGTCATGCCCTCAACGAATCCAATCGCCAAATCACTTGGCCTTGGTACATATGCCGTTCTCCGCGGCTGTATGCTAACGTTTTTTCCATCTTTCATCATTCTTCCTTGTTTAACGGCCTTCAGCCTTCCGTCCACGACGATTACGCCGTGACCTGGCTCGAGCTCGTTCGAGTCTCCGAGATCGTCGCCTGGTGCGACGAGTACGGACTCTCGACCTCCGTGCGGGCCCCCCGCACCTTGTCCTCTTGTCATGTCTATCGGGCCGGCGACCCTCCTACCCCTCATAACCGTTCACGTGAATGGAGTGAGATGATTATCGATCGAGATGCTTAACTTCAGCGCGGCTACACCGCTTCATGACTTGATCTATCAGATCGTGCCGCATCCCACCGGGACAGGTGACAACACAGGCCCAGTCTCCATTTGAGAGCCACTCTTCCTTCTCGACGAGGTCCCTCAGAACCCCCAAAGCACCGCCATAATCTGAACCTGGTATCCTAAAAGCGATTCTTGTCATTAGGAATTGGAGCGGGATGAGNGGGCGGAGGACTTTGATCGCATCTTCTACCTGTCTCTCTACTGAGAGAAAGGGGTCTACTGAAAATCTAGATTCAGCAAGGGCATTCTCTATCCTAGTACGGGGATGAGGGGATTTTGTCTTGGGATCTGTTGCAGTAGTTGCAATTGCGTGTATAATTTTCTTTCTCTTCTCNTCAGTCATCTCTTTCCTTTGTTGAGTAGTCAGTTGGATTGATCCCTTTTCCAAAATTTTAGCTGCGCACTCAAGCGTGTCGTTTGTCTGGAAACTCTTGACTAAATCGCTCTCATTGGGCCTGTCTCCTTGTCGGGAGTCGGACCAAACTTCTTCGACAGCCAGCACGTCTTCCAAATTGACGCTACTTGGGTTCTTCTTCCACTGCTGAGCGAGATCCGGATCCACGAGTATCTCGTATCGTGACCCTCCTCGCTCAAGGCGGGCTATGACAGCATCATCCAAACTTACCATGGTGGCTGAAAGGGGAGGAGGCGCATATGTTTGCCGGCATCAGACCTTGCTGATGTGAGAGGCTGTGGCATCGCGGTCGAGTTTGGTGTATCCATCTGAATCCACGTAGGCTATCTCTACAGCGTCTCCATTCAAATCATCGTCCAAAGATGATTTTAGCGCTGTAAGACCCATTTTGACTGCGGCGTTGAGTGTCATCCCTGCTTTCCAATTATCTTCGAAGTACTCTATGACTTCCGAGCGGCCTCGTCCAATAGCGCCGGCATGGTACGATTGATAAGCGCCGGATGGGTCTGTTTCGAACAAGTGAATTCCATCCGAGTCTACACCAGCGATGAGTAAGGCCGTTCCATAGGGCCTTGCTCCACCGTATTGGGTGAATGATTGCTTATGGTCGCACATTCTCTTAACTAGCGTCGTTACGGGAATCTGATCCCCGTAGGTCATTCTGTTCATTTGACACTGGACCCGTGCCCTGTCGACCAATTGCCTTGCGTCAGCAATCAGTCCAGAGGTCGTGAAGCCAATGTGGTTATCTATTTTGTACATTTTTTCTATGGAGTCTATTATTATCAGTTTGCTAGAAATTCGCTTGTCTACGATTAGTATGACCCCATCTCGATACTTGAGGCCAACAGTGGTCGTTCCCCTCTTCACCGACTCCCTAGCATACTCCACTTGGTACAAACGTCCGTCAGGCGAGAAAGTCGAAACTCCGTGATCATATCCTCTTCCACTAGGCTGCATTAATCATAATGACCCCGGAAGGCCTCTTATCAATCTTGGTTGTCCGCAGGGATGTGTCGGGGGGAGAAAGAGCGTCGCAGACTCGCCGGGTCGTGATACTACATTCTGGTGGAAAAGACTCGACGTATGCGGCATGGTGGGCACAAATGAAGGGTTGGGAAATAGCGGCCTGTTGTACTGTACTGGTTGATTCCAACGATTCTATGATGTTTCAAATCGATTCGTCGTGGGTGTCTGGTCTTCAAAGTTCAGGAATGGGTTGTCCTTGGCTACCCGTAGTCAGCACAGGCGAGCCTGAGGTTGAGGTCACCGATCTACTCGATGGGCTCCGTTCAGGAGTTGACTCCAATGCGGTGATAGGATGGTTCGATAGGAGGGGGATGAACGCTCCAGAATTCGTACACAGCATCAACGGTTCATGGGATGGCGTGGTTGTAGGGGCGATCAGGTCGGACTATCAGAAAACCAGAATAGAAAGGTTGAGTGCGGAACTGGGGATTTCAGTCCACACGCCCCTCTGGCATCATGATAGCAAGCGTCACATGAGAGACATGATTTCTCATGGGTTCGAGTTAATGATGGTTTCAGTTTCTTCTGAAGGATTAGACTCATCGTGGTTGGGGAAAGTCCTAGATTTAGATAGCCTCGATGATTTAATTTCACTTTCGGAGCAACATAGGTTCCATCCAGATGGGGAGGGAGGAGAGTTCGAAACGCTGGTACTCAGTGGACCCCACATGGGAGGCAGAATACACTTGGAAGGGGAAGTGATGTGGGATGGTAGAAGAGGAATCTGGAAGATCAATAATGCATCAATGTCTGGTTGACAAAAGGCAATAGGCTCAAGGTGTAGGCCTCGGCCGTCGGAGTGTGTCAGTATCCCCGTTAGACTACCGCTATGGACGTCCAGAGGCCAAAGCGATATGGTCCAGAGAAGGACGCCATGCTCGCCAATTGGCTGTTGAACGTGCTTTGGTTTCTGCGCACGCAAAGATGGGTCGAGTAAGCGCTGAGCACGATGATGAGATAGGGAGGATATCAGTGCCGGAGATTGTGACGGCGGATCGTGTCGACGAGATAGAGCAGGTTACCCGTCACGACATTATGGCACTTACGAAGGCCATGGCCGAACAGGCAGGCGAAGCAGCGTGGTGCATACATCTTGGTGCTACTTCAAATGATATCGTGGACACTGCCGTTGCTCTACAAATAAAGGATTCTTTACGCATGCAGAAGGAAGCTCTATCCACCTTGATACAGACCTTGTCTGACCTTGCAGCCAGGGAACGCGACACCGTCATGCTTGGTAGAACTCATGGACAGGCAGCAGTCCCCATAACCTTCGGTCTCAAGATATCAGTATTCATCGACGAATTCGTCCGCCACTACGAAAGGCTCCTAGAAGCAGAGGCGCGAGTAACTGCTGGAAAATTCCTTGGGGCAGTAGGCACAGGTGCAGCGCAGGGAAATGGGGCCATGGAACTCCAAAGGATAATACTGGAGAGTTTGGGGCTTTCTGTACCCGTCGCAACAACGCAGGTTGTCGGAAGAGATAGGTATATCGAATGGGTTTCATGGATGGCAAATACAGCCACCAGCGTTGAAAAGTTACTGCAGGAAATCAGAAATTTACAAAGGTCCGAAATTGCCGAAGTTTCAGAATGGTTCGATGTGGAAAACCAGGTCGGATCATCCACAATGGCGCACAAGAGGAATCCGATAACAGCCGAAAATGCATGCGGACTAGCGAGGATTGTTCGCTCAATGATCATCCCCTCCTACGAGAATGCCCTATTGTGGCATGAGAGAGACCTCGCTAATTCTTCTGCAGAAAGGTTCACGTTATCGCATTCAATGATTCTGTTGGACGACATACTCTGGAAATGTAATCGAGTTATGTCGAGATGTGTGGTCGATCAGGAGCGGATGCTAGTAAACATCGAGTCTCAAAAGGGCCTCGTGATGGCCGAGAAGGTCATGCTCGCTCTCGTCGATGTTGGGATGCACAGGGATGAGGCTCATGAAGCACTAAGAGTGGCCTCGATGAAAGCATTAAGCGACGGATGTAACCTCTTCGATGCCTGTAAACTTGACGCTCAAATAATGGATCTAGTATCAGAATCCGCGTTGGCATTGATGTTCGATCCTCGAGGGCACCTTGGAGTCAGCGGAGAAATTGTGGATGCCACCATCAGCAGGGCACAATCAGTCGTATTGTGACAGAGGATATCAATAACCCCGAATCGAAGGGGGTTCCATGTTTGGGAGCCGGGGGCCCATACACCTCGTACATGGACCCGGCAATGACTGCATGCTGCTTTGTCTGCAAGTGGTAAAAAAGGCATTAATTTCGAAATCCATCGTGTTGTGGATCGGTGATTTACCCACTTCAAAGGCGAAACCGATGCTTGGCTCCATAAGTGAGATTTTCCTATCCAATCTTTTAATCGGGACATTTGAGGCTGTAAATACAAAAACTACAGCTCTGAACAAGGCGGATATGGTTGTATTGAACCCATGGTGCTCAAATCATGGTAGGGCTAGGAAATCAGAGATTTCAAGATTGGAATGGATTCTTAATACTGCGAGAGGACAAGTTTTGGCCACGTCCCTAGGGAATCAAGATGCATCCGGAAGGGGCACCATAACAGCGAGGTCACGACTGAAGCTCGAGGAGATGGGGTTTGAAACATGGTTCCTCAACAGAGAGGAGTCGAATTCCAGGCGCATTCTCAAATCCTCCAAAAGAAGACTGGTATTGGAACGAGTAAATGGCGAATTCTCTGTCGTGACAAGATCATAATGTCATTTTTGTTCATCCTCTGATCTATTTCCCAATGACGCTAATAATCGTCAATCGTCACCAGTTGAAATCGGATTCAGAACCGGTGAGGATTATCGCATCAGGCTTGTTTTTTTCCCCGGGTAGTTTCCGATACGAGAGTCCTACAAACCACAATGAAATTAACACGCACGGGAAACATAAGACTTCCATCCATCCAACAATAAAGAAAAAACTCAGAAATACTATGCCGCCTACCCCATAATCTCGAAGGTATACGTTCCCAAGTCCTGGAATTAACAGCTGGAGAAAATAAGCCAACTCGATACTTGGAAGGTTCGTCCAATGCACCTCTTGTTGTTCTGTGTACCTTAGAGCCATCCTACCCAAATAAGGTAAGGACATCGAATTAATTAGATTTTTTTCCGGCATGATCTAACTGAAGTTTGATCTGATGCTAGATCCTACAGACGTTTGTATTTCATGGAAATAATTGATAATTGTACACTTCTCCGAAAAATCATGTACTACAGGATAACTAAGGCTACAGTAAAACCAGGGGCGTTTGATGATGCTATGACTACAATGGAATCATTGAGGAAAAGTATCGGTGAAATTAATGGCTTGGTCAGTAGTATTTTAATTCGGACAAGTGAAAATGAGCTGTTGGCAGTTGCCGCTTATCGTAGCAAGGCGGACTTGGAGTCATCAGAAATCAAATTCAAGGAGCTTATGGTGGACATGATGCCGTACATGGCAGGCACGCCACAGATTACTTTCGGTGAAGGGGTTTTTTCTTTCAACTCATAGCTAGGAGCCGACTTCAGCCACAAAGTGCTGCTGGCATAATTGCCTAATTGCGAATTTTAAGCAATCCAGCATACGACTTGTTTCGTCAGAAGGACGCGTTCCACATCACTTTGTTATTTTTTCATAATTAAAAACCCGATTATAATCCCGAGGAAAACCAATTCTAATCTCTCGTGAGTGCTCGGCCAATAGAGATAATCCAACCAAAACTCATCAAATCCATAATACCCTCTTTCCTCATTGAAGTCATATAATCTGAATATCAGATTTACAACTGAGATTGTGATAATAAAGATTCCAGAACCGATTCTGAAAGAATCTGTCTTCAAAGAATCCGTAAAGTGCAATCCAGAGATCAACAATATCGAACAGATAGTTGCCGTATACAACACCCAAACCAGAACGTCCCCTACATCGCCTCCATACTCAAAAAAATCAATGATATCCATGAATTCCCCGTAAGCTACAACTAACGTGGGTATCAGTAGTAAGTAACATGATATTCCGAAGACATAATGTATTCTTGAAGTCGGTTTGCTCGATTGTTTCGAATTGTTATTTAGTTTCATGAAGTCCCATTCTGGACCATCTGACATATACACCCCACTGGACACATCAAAATTAATTTTTCAGAGATGGAATTTCGCGGATGATCAACAAAGTCTGGATTCCATGGCATGAAATGCAATGACGAGTTGGCTCAAAATTGCAGAATATTTGTATTCATTGAACAGGACAGGGGCATGTGGACCTCTATTTTTCAGGGATGATTATCGGCATTATCCTCCTCCAAACTGCAATTGTAGCGCCGACTTTGTTCAAAAACCTAGATATCAAGGATTTCGGAAAAGTAATTCGAGCTCTGTGGCCCAAATTCTTTATTCTCCTGAGCGCCTTAGGATTTTGCACTCTCCTTGCTCTGTTTTTAGGGGACAATCCAACACATGCTCGATATGCCATCGCCGGATTAACGACATTGTTCGGGTTAATCTGTTACGTCATCATTCCAGCCACCAACCGAGCCACCGACGAAGGCAATCAGAAGATTTTCAATGTCCTTCACAGAATGAGTGTATGGCTAACTGTTGCCATGTTGTTGCTGAATCTCGTCTACCCGTTTGTTTGATCTGGCGTCTGTCAAAACGGCCTCATCGGCCAACTTTCATGTCTCTTACAAAGTGTTAAACCCAAGTTAGGGGGGTTTTTGTCTATGACGGACAAGTGCAGTGTTTGTGACGGAAAAACTGACGTGAGAGTCCACAATGGAGGTTTCAAACAGGGTGTTTCCACACCTCAAAGGAGCCTCGGAGTGAGCAATAAAGTCAGAATGTGCGCAGAGTGTTATGAAAAAGGGCTCATAGAGATTCAGACTGAATACTGGAAAGAACACATCGCCGAACAAAAACTCAGAAATGGGGACTGATAACCGCAGTATAAAAATTCAGATTTCTTACTCTACCAAGCATTAAATCCAATTGGTTTTTTTTCTCCACTGTGGAAGGAAAAGAGTTTCTTGGGCAACCGCGGAATGGCGAGATAAAATATAGCTCTCCGATTTCAGATATCTTTTTTTTCAGTGTCGCTTTGGGAGCCTTTCTTCTCTTTCTTTCTTTAGCACTAGTAATTGGCTTCCCGTTTACGATAGTATGCGCATTTCCAATGTACGTCATGATAGGCGCATTGGTATCGGTTTGGTCCAATTCTGTTCTATCCGTAGACACAGAAGACAATGAAATTGTACTCCGACGATCTCTAATATTTACTCCAGGAATCGCCTGGCGCACAGTGAAGAGGCCATTGACCGAGTTGACTGGAATTAAACTCGGTGTTAACAGGGTCAAAGGAAAGATTGTGAAGAGGCCGCTGGCGGATTATTCAGTTGACAAAATGGAATATGAGAGGAGTAGACCTGGTTCTTCCTCTAACGAGGGATTCTATGATGAATACCATGAAGACAAACTGAAAGAAGAGAGGACGGCATTAGGATTTAGGTGGGAAAAAAAAGAAACTCTACCACAGGGAGGTAGCCACACAGTGGATTGGTATACAGTCAAACTAGCTGGAGTCAATAATTCATCAGATGGATGGGAAATGGACATCTCAAGTGTCGCACTTGGAGGGAGCAATAAAGTCCCAGACAGATTATTGATTGGAAAATTGTGCTCGTTGTTAGGGCTGCCTGCGCTGAACCTTGATCATTATCCAAAGAAGCAAAGCATAGTCCCGATGCTTGTTATTATCGGCATCTTGGTATCGCCGGGAATAGTTTTAGCCGTCAATGACCTTTACTTCCAACTTAGCGATATTGCCATCTTGCCATTTATTTTTGTGCCTTGGATAATGGCATTTACCGCTCTATTCGCGTATATCGCCTTTGTATTGGTTTCTGCTTCTGTTGCTAGGGGGAAGCGTAAATCTGCTATCATTGAGTTTGACGAAAATAAGAACGGCATGATCTCAACCGCGGAGTTCGGGCTGTTCAAACAAAGATATTTTTCAGGTCTTGGGAATTGGATGAATAAACTAGACGCCATGTTCGCTAGCAAAGTTTCAGATACCGATGGGAATTTGTCGATAGAAGAATTCGTAGACCTAGTAGAATACATATTCATTCTTCTAAACGATCGGAGCAGGCCATCTAGCCCTGAGGTGTTATTGGATGCCGCCAAGGACGCGGAAGCGGCACGTCTTAACGCACTGACGGCCGAGCAGAGGTCCATAGAGGAAGGCCTCGAGGTAGAAGAACTGCGAATCCAGGCCGAGGAGCAGGCATTACTCAAATTAAATCTGATAGTATTGAGCCTTGAGTCCCCCGAGGATATAATCTGTAACAAGATGCTGGAAGAAATGGGTTAGATGGCCGAAAAATAAATCTCTAATACCCCTCACATAAGACCCGGTTTTTTGGGACGTTTTGGGTTAAGTTGCTATCTTAGTCATCTTATCACTAGAAGAGCAATTTGTCCCCTGTTTATCTGGTTCATGTCTAACTGTAACATCAAAAGCATAATTACTCTTGGATACACTTCCTCAAACATGGAAATTAAAACCTACTTGAATCCTAAATGGTGGCTTATCGTGATCGGAGCAATATTCTTCATACTCGGGGCTGGTAATTATCTTGGTGCAGAAGGCGCATCTGAGAATGCTTACACTGACCCTACAGACCGCGACATATTCTACGAACAGACATTTGGATTGTTCTCAATGGCCCTCGGCGCCATGGCTCTATCGACTGGTATGTTCGTAAAGGGAAGGGGTCTGGCGATGCTCAGCATAATTTCCTCCGTTGCAGTGATTATTTTCCTCATTTTGCACTACAACGCCGGCGAAGTGGTGGATTACGGCTACAACAATTTGGCCATGACAATCACTATTTCATCCATACTTGGATTGATGGGGGTCGGCGGTTATCTGCATTTGGAGAATGAGTAGGTTCAATACTTGAAATCCTCAAATCTAGCTAATTTCGATCACCCAAGGCAAAGGGTGATCCTGTAACCAAACCACTATGATCACGCAAAGAGTACCGTGTTGTTGGTATCTACATTGGTCTACTACTTTCTTGGTTGGTTGAATGATTATTAAATTGGAATTTTTCAGGTGGATTATGTCTGACGTTGTCAAACTTGGGCGATTCGAAAAAATTTCTAGAAGGGTACTGATAGATACCAGTAAAATGCTCAAGGATGCTAAGACAGAATTATTCAATGACGTGCATGGCAAGGTGCTTGAGGTCGGGGCCGGAATTGGAGTCAATGTGTTCTTTCTTGATAGGCCTGAGGTAACACATTGGACGGCCATCGAGCCAGACCTAAAATTAGCAAGTGAGTGTCGCAGGATGTTATCAAAAATGGGAGAAAGGGCATCCGTTTTCGAAGGTTACCTCCATGACTTGGATGAGCCCCCGGAATCATATGATTGTGTCATCTTCACGACTCTTCTGTGCAGCGTACCTAATCCAGATGAGATTGTCAGAGATGCCCATAGATTATTGAAACCTGGTGGGAAGATGTATCTAATCGAGCACACAGGGGACAAGTTTGGGATACGAGCGGGAATTCAAGTAATCGCAAAGATACCATGGAAGCTAATCACCGGTTGCAATTGTAGGAATAATCCAATTCCGTCTCTCTCACAAGAAGGATTGTGGGAGGAGGCAGAAGGAGGTTTGAAAATGGAACCTGCCCCACTCAGGGTGAAGAGATTTTCTCCGATGCTGGAACTTCTCAAACCCTTTGTGATGACTACACTTACAAAAGCAGGCCCGCTATAGTATCAACGAAACTATGAGTAGGTAATATTCCTAATTCTCGAGCGTGCCATGTTCCACCGGGCGGTCCACGGACCTGCGTGTAACGTATTCCGGAGGTACGAGGGCAACGGATCCCACAGTATCTTTGAATAACCTCATGCTCGAAGAAAAACATGATGAGGAAGGCTCTGGAAGTTGGCCAATTCGTAGCAATGGTGCGTAACACGCTCGTAGCTGAAGATAGACTCTCAAAGGTAGCATTAACCGGGGAGTTGACGAAACTAACGCTTGCAAGGTCTGGTCACAGTTACTTCAGTTTGACAGATACCAACGGCTCGATAGACTGCGTCTATTTCGGGGGTAATTCGGAATTCACAGCAAAGGAAGTCACAGAGGGATCTAAGATAGTGGTTCGAGGTAGCATAGATGTCTACGTTAAGACCGGAAGGATGCAATTCAAGGCATCGGGGATAGAGCCCCTTACCGAGATAGGAGAGCTAGAGAGGGTTCGCAGGGCGCTGATAGATAGGTGGCGCAAGGATGGTACACTTGACAGGCCGAGAATAAAACCACCAACAATCCCAAAGAACATGCACATAATCACCGGAGAGGGCAGTGCTGCCCTTTCTGACATGGAGAGGATCATCAACGATAGATGGCCCGGATTTGCGTATACAGTCATTCCAGTTCTTGTTCAGGGAGACGGAGCACCCAGTCAAATCATAGACGCTATCAAGGCATCACAGAAGTCGGCCGACCTAATCATCGTTGGGAGGGGCGGCGGCTCACCAGAGGATCTTTGGGCTTTCAACATGGAAAACGTCTGCCAAGCGATCATAGAATCCAAAGTGCCTATTGTCAGTGCGATAGGTCATGAGTCTGACCTTTTGGTAAGCGACATGGTTTCGGACATCAGGGCCTCGACTCCCTCAAACGCAATCGAGAGAGTAGTGCCGATCAAAGAGGATCTTCTTAATGACATATCCCGAGCTAGGGACAGGCTCGATTTCGCTGTAGACAGGCTCTTCAAGAGGGTGAAAGAAAGGCTGACTAACATGGGAGTTTTACTCAGCTCGGCTCCAATGAGGGGGGTATCGAATGGGAAACTTGCCTTGTCCAATCTCCGTAACAGGCACATTTCGGCAGTTGACAGGTTAATGGTGGCTGAAAGGTCTCGCGTCAACAGATTACAGACCCTGCTCACTGCAACAAATCCGTCCAAGGTGTTGGAAAGGGGGTATTCCATGGCTATTGATGAGCGTGGGGATCCGGTGACCAGTATCGCTGGACTCAAAAAGGGGGACCTGCTGTTGGTTGTAATGCAAGACGGACAGGTTGAAACAGAGGTGAGGAATTGAACTACAATGATGCGATTAAGAGAATAGAGGAAATCGTAGCGGCTCTGGAAGCTGGGGGGACCAGTCTTGAACAGACACTGGAAATGTTCGAGGAGGGGGCCAAACTACTCAAGGAATGTCAAGAGGAGTTAGACCGGGCAGAGACAAGGATAGATGGCATCCGATTGCAGGATTCTGATGACGTCACTGCTAGTTAGACTCCCCAGGAGCCCGGACCCTTTGAGAACGCTATGACCCACGAGCAAATCAGAGCGTACCCTTTTGGGGCTAATAGGTCTAGGCGGATACATGCACATAGAGGAGGATGAATGAGTTGGATTACAAGAAAGAGGCATTGAACCCGAAGTGGTGGCTGATAGTCAACGCACTCGGCCACACCATCATCGGGGTGCTCCTGCCAATGGACCCGGACAATGACAACGAGCTGATGATAGCAGGCGTTTTCCTGGTCATAACCGTCTACATGCTCTATGCGGCGTTTCTGACCACCGGGCGTGCCCAAGCCAGACTAGCTGCAGTGATAGCCGGGCCTATCTGGGTCTGGTTTGTGGTGTGCATAGCGCTGGGCCTCGAGATAACGTACACGACCGATGCCGCCACGCAGTCCTTCGATTTAGCCGATAACGTGGAACCCCTGATCTTCTGGGGCATGACTGCCCTGACCGGCGTGCTTGGCTGGAACATGGAGGATGAGTAGCATGATCGACACTATCCTCAATCCCCAGATATGGCTGGTTCTCGTCGCGGTCGTGCACGCCGTCGTAGGGGTTATCATCCCCACAGAGTGGGAGGACGATACGAACAAGCTCGTAAGTGGCTGGTTCCTCCTTACCACAGTCACGATGCTTGGTACGGCGTTCTTGCTGGAGGGTGAGGAGATGGCCAGGATGGCTGTGTTGATCGCAGGCCCCGTTTGGGTTTGGTTCGTCATCATTTGTGCGCAGGGTCTGGAGTGGAACCTGGGCAAGACCCAGATGACGATGAACTGGAAGGAAAACGCACCCCCGTTGGTACTCTGGGGGATTCTGGCGTTGAGCGGGCTTCTGGGCTCTGGATGGGTATGAGGCGCCCCTTGTCAGAGGGCATTATTGCCCTCCACACATTATGATACATCATCAGTCCTCCCACCATCTCTCCTTTTTTGGCAGGATGTCGAATTCCTCACGGCTATGAACGGTGTGGCCACCGTCGGAGAATACGCGTATGCTCACCATCCCCTTGTGCCTCGCGGGGAACGAGGCGTCACTGAGATCGATGTCCCTCAACCACTTCCATCTCTCTCCCTCCTCTCCATGGTCCTCGTCTTCGGCCCCGAGCGGGTAAATCCCCACCCAGGCGGAGCTGCTATCAGGGGGGTCGTTGATTCTGAATCGAACCGGCTCCCCCTCTATCGCCTTCAACACTTCTATAGCAGGAGCCTTTTGGTCCTCGCGAGCAGGGGTGGGCTTGGCCTTGAACGCCTTTCGAATGATACCCAGAACAACGAGGGATAGCGAGCCGATACCAGTCACGATTGAGCCGATTATTGTCAATACTGTGGCCACCACAACTTTCTCCCCATCCTGTATCCACATTGGAATGGGGTACGAAGCATCGTTCCTAGAGGCTGAAATATCGGTGTAGCCCGCCATGCAGCCGTAACAGGCTCGGCCTAGCTTCACCAGTCCATGCATCTGTTCAGGCCATACCTGTGCATCGCATCCGCTTCCGTCATGGGCGATTTCAAGTTCGAATACTTGCCTCGATTGGTCTGCATCATTCTGCTTCGCCCGTGACGTCCACGGATCGCTCACCCAGGGGCCTGAATGAGTGGCGTTCACAGTCGCAATCTCACAGTAATCGTGTATCCCGTCA
>PBBV01000015.1 GCA_002717835.1 Methanobacteriota archaeon | reverse complement strand
TCGAATGACGCCTATTTCATCCTTGGACAACCTCCTTCCTGCGGATCTTATCTGGAACTCTGCCTCGAAGTAGGCGCCGTCTTTTCTTGAGCAGGTCTGGCAGATTGTGTCGCTTGTCTGGAGGAGCACGGTATGTTGGTCATCGAAGGGTAGGCCGTGCACCGTTGCACTGACATCTATGGATATCCGGGAGGTTCTATCGTCAATTGTCTCGACGGTGAGTCCGACATCGACGTCCTCTGCTTCAGATAGAATCTCAAGATGGTCCTGGACTCTAATTTCTGCTATGGACAGATCGTCATTATCGCTCCAACTCTTCCCCACGTTGTGAAGTCTGCACTTTGAGCATCTTGCTTGCTGTAGACGTTCAGGTATTTTGGAAAGATTCGTTCTATCTCGGAGGCAAGACTCGCAAAGTCTTCCAGCGTATACGGGCGGAGGGGCCCCACAGACAATACAGAACTCCTGTGCCATCAGTCCTCGCCATCATGAGGGTGGGGGGTTCGGGCTTCAAGGATGCTGGCCCGTGAATTTACAATATTGCGGTATCTAGACCGCAACCAATTCCCATAAAGTACGAGAGAGCCAATCAAGATAGCATATGCTACAATGAGGTGTGTCTCACCTGACAATTCATTCGCCTCCATTAATTTCATCAAGCGCCCTGTGGTTCAGCTCTATCTCAGCCTCTGCAGAGTATAGTTTGTCAGAGATTATCGTAAAACCGATGAATAGAAGAGTGATGGAAACGAATCCTACCATCATCACTGCACGAATGGTCGGATCTAGTCCAGAATCCTCGCTCTCTATGATTACCACTCCAGGATGTCTCTTCTGATACAGGGTAGTTGCTACTGCAGTGATGGGGACTAGTATGAATCCAAATAACCCCACTGCAGCAATGGTGTCCCTCGTTGAGTCATGGTCCGGCTGCGATCGCCTCGCCATGACGATGAACAATGCAAGGGCGGTGAGCAATCCGAAAGTATTCAGCCGTAAATCGGCCCAGTCCCAGGGAACGCCCCATTCAGCCATGCCCCATATTGGTCCTGAAGTTATGACTCCGATGCCGAAAAGAAGTCCTAAATCGGATCCGGATTGTACTAACCTCCACGAACGTTCGGTGCGACGGAGGTACCATCTCAATGATCCCCAAAAGAGCATAGCGAAAGCAAGGAAAGATGTCCAGGCAAAGGGCACGTGGAGGAATATTATACGATATGCAGCAGGAGCTCTCCACTGGCTTGGATTGACGTCAGGTGCCCACGTTATTCCGAGGAATACGGTCGCAACCACGCCTATTGACCCCAGTGCCAACAAGGCAATGGCCTGTGCGGGGACGCGTAGCATGAGTTCACCGTCACGGCCATCATCAATGAATCAATGCCTTCATTCGTCGGGTATTATTACGGCTGCACCCCATACTGAAGCAGCAATCAGACTTGAGCATATGATAAGACCCAAGGGCGTATCGAACCCAATATCAAAATTCATTCCTTGGTAAAGTATCTCGGTTGTAGCGTCAACTAGCAAGAGAAATGGCCAGATCAGTATAGCCATCATCAGAGATGCTGCAACTGCAGTGCTCCGTTCAAAACCAGATACGAGCATGTGTATCGCAGTTGCTGCAGCCCCTATGTCCAACATGGAAAGTGCTGGGAGCCATAGCCAAGCATATGCGGAAGGATCGATATCAGATGAGCTGTTTGAGAATACAATGAAGGAAAGATACGTCAATGGAATCGGCAACATCCATGGTGAGCCGACTATTGATGAAAGGGGCCTTATTGAACGACCGAGATGGGCTCGCCACCAATCTCCAGAACGTCGCTCTTTTAGACGGTCGATAAGTGCAGGTCGTAATAGAATTGCAATCAATGCAGGAATCAGGACGTAGAATGCAAGTGATGAGGGGGCTCCGTCCGAAATTGCATCCAACCCTATCGTTCGAAGCAAGAAAAGTGCCAGAAGTGCCGGAACTATCCTTTGCACTGTGTCGACTGGATTCCTCGCCTCAAGAGCCAATATCCATCTGGCAAGTGCCGATATCGCACCTCCTGTGGGGGTAGCATGTTTAGACGGGGGGTCATTAGAGGATTGATTCGGACCGATTACCGATATTGTACCCGTAGATATCTCGACTATCCTGTCAGAAATTTCGATTATGGCATCATCGTGGGTCGCTATTACAACTGAGTGTCCTTTCTCCCTAAGGGAGAATAACGATTCATGAAGGAGGTCCCGCGATGCGGAGTCGAGGCTTTCACTTGGCTCGTCTAGCAGTATAATTCTTGGATTGCTGGACTCTATTGCGGGTAGTATCGCAGCGAGTATTGACACTCTTTTCCTTAGGCCTTGGGACAAAACGGCTAGTCTGTCATTGGCTCTATGGGCTAATGCCCACTGTTCCATAGCGGCGTAGATTGTTTCATCTGAAAGCGATTTTCCAGCAACATTGGATGCAGTTTTGATTCTCTCCAATACCGTTTCATCCAAGCATGCGCCATCAGTCTGCAGTGCGATGGAAAGACCAGGTACTGGTGTTCTCCTGCCTCTTGAGTCTCGAATAGGTATTGATTCCTGATCTGGAAGAGGGACCAACACCTCGCCAGCCCTCGGAGCATGAAGTCCTGCGAGTGTCTCAAGAATTGTTGATTTTCCAGATCCATTTGAACCTGTCAGGCATAACAATTCTCCGCGCATTACATCTAGATCTATGTCTTCTACCACAGTCCGTGAACCCCTTAGCACGGTAGCTCCCTTGATGCGCAGGACCGGGTACGACACGTGCCCTCCCACTGCGGAGGGTCCTTTCATTGCACCGCAAACAGCCGGAGGGGCTATTCATGGGCATCAACCGTATCAATCCGGGGGGGAAGTGTGGAGGTATACTGGAGCGACTTGACGGCGAGTGACTTTATTGTGCTCAGTATTCTCTTAATCTTTGCAATCGGCCCCTATGTCTATGCTATTCGTTCGGGTGTTAGTCTGGCCCTCAGCACTGTCCTATCTCTGCTGTTGGTTACATTCTTCCAAGCCGGAGTGGACATTCTAGGGTTGGCATTTGACCCCATTGCCTTTCTTTCCCTAATTCCGGCTATCGCCTTCGAACCCAGTATGGCACACAGGTGGATTACCGCAGGGTGGCTGCATGCTGATTGGTTCCATGTTCTTAACAACATTCTCGTTATTGCACTAGTCGGAGTTCCTCTTGAGCAAAGGCTGGGAGGTAAGAGGTGGATGATGATCTATATTATCGGGCTCTTAGCGGGTAATTGCTCATGGGTTGGGACTCATATCGGTGATACTGGGGCATCGTTAGGCGCAAGTGGCGCTGCATTCGGGCTGCTCGGTGCGTATATGGCGGGCTGGCCAAGTGACGAAATTGAGTTCCCCATTCTGTTTTTCATCAGAGCCTGGCCGGTATGGTTAATCACTTTGATCAAATTGGGGTTTGAAATCTACGCCATGTACGAAGTGGAAAGTCTGGGGCAGTCTACTGGGATTGCTCATCTCGCACATGTAGGGGGCTTTTTCGGCGCATATGTTCTAGTCAGGCCGATTGCCCGAATCGGCAATGTCCCACTTGAAGGGGATTTTGAGCAAGATGAGGCACGGGGAATGATTCCAATTGGGACTGACCCATGGCAGGAAAGGGGTTTAGATCCATCGGCCCCTGTGAGTAGGATACTCACTAGACTGAAGGAGGAAGGTGACGAAGCGGAAACTCGCCAAGCCTGGCTTGAAGAATTGGCCGAACAAGCAATTTGTCCTGAATGCGGCAGTGCGCTGGAGGCTATTTCAGGGCATTCAGGCAACTATGTTGTGGAATGCTCATCTAACCGGAAGCATCTTCGATGGCCATAGGAGCAGTGTAAGGGGGGTCGATATGGTATCTGAAATTGCAATGTCCGCCTTTGATGTGGCCAGAGTACGCGTTGAACTCGAACAATTGGTTGGGGCACGTGCTCAGAAAGCATATCAGCCGCACTATGAACAGATTGTTCTCAGAATGAAAAAAAGCGGCTCAAGCCCCGTCGATCTTGTAATCGTCAGAGGCAGAAGGGTGTATCTATCTGAGAGGGATCGCCCCATGCCCCAGAATCCTTCTTCATTCGCAATGACTTTGAGAAAATATCTTGGAAATGCGAGGCTTATTGGAGTCCTCCAAATAGGGTTTGATAGAGTTCTACGACTTGATTTTGAGCATGGACGAGGAAAAATTTCTCTCGTTATCGAGATGTTCAGAGACGGTAATGCGATTCTAGTTGGTGATGAAGATTTGATTATCCAGCCCCTAACGAGCGCTGCTTACAGCAGCAGGGTGTTGAAGAAGGGGGAGAGATACGCGCCACCTCCTTCTGCAACAGACCCCCGCAACCTAAATGAAAAGGGGCTATTGGACCTCTTCAGAGATGGGGATCGAGATTTGGAGCGCACCCTTGCAGGAAGGGTCAATCTCGGGAGAAGGTATGCTGGATTAGTCTGCAAAATTTCAGAGATTGACCCGAGATCTTCAATCACGGATCTCGGCGATGAGGAGCAATCTTCGATTGTTGATACCATTCAATTGCTCATGAAAGAGTCTAACATGGTAGGGGAAGGATCGGTGTGGTCTGAGAATAAAACGGACACAAACAAATTTTTCTCGCCCTTCACTCATTCGCCAAGAGAAGGGCTTGTCCGAGAGGCTACTGATTCTCTATGTGCAGCCATTGATTCAATCTATGGGGAACATGATGCCAATGCCTTGGCTAGAAGGGTGGAAGAAACAGTGCTAAAGGAAGAAGGGGGCAGGAATGATGACAGGCTAATTCGGAGAGCCGAACAACAACGAAAGGGAATTGAGTCATTTATCGAGGAAGCCTCGGTACTTCAGAAGAAGGGCTCATCTATGCTTGAAGCATGGTCCCATCTTGAAGAAGTGAGGTCTCAGATTGAACAACAAGCATCGAAGGTTGGATGGTCTCTGACATCAGAACAAGCATCCGACTCCAAATGGATCTCAGAGGTTGATCCGGCCAGCAAAAACGCGAAGGTTCTCTTACCTGATTCAAACGGCGAGCCTGGCCAAGAGGTATTGATTTCAATAGAAGGTACAATTCATCAGAGTGCTCAAGAATATTTTGAACAGGCACACACGCTGAAGGCTAAGGCAGAAGGCGCCAGAAAGGCACTTCAAAATACGGAAAGCGAACAGAAGAGGGTTTCTTCCAGAGTTGCAAAAGAGCGCAATAAGGGTAAGGTATCATCAGTACGTAGAACAAGGAAGTTCTGGTTTGAACGCTACAGATGGGGCATTGTAGGGCCTGGTAGATTGATAGTAGGCGGGAGAGATGCCCGCGGTAACGATGCGGTAGTGAAGAAGCACCTTTCTACGGGGGATCTTTACATTCACGCTGATCTCCACGGGGCAGCCTCATGTGCTCTCAAGAGAGTAGATGGATTGGAACTGGAAGAGGATTATGATGTCTCTTCAGAGGGGGTATGTAAATTCAGGATAGTACAGTCAATAAACGGGGCACCTGAAGACCTTCAGATGCTCTCGGACGATGAAAAGAAAGAGGCGGCGGCATTAGCAGCTTGCTGGTCTAGGGCATGGGGGGCTGGTTCGGCAGCCGCAACTGCGTTCCATGTCCGGCCATCTCAGGTAAGTAAGGCGACAGAAAGCGGAGAAGCACTCGGTAGGGGATCATTCGTAGTGCGAGGCACCAGGGGGTGGCATCGCGATCTCGTACTGAAAATGGCGATTGGATTGGGAACGGTTAATGGAATCCCAATGCCAGTTCCCGGCTCCATCTCCGCAATCAGCAATTCATGCAAGCGTTGGGCGGAAATAATTCCAGGGAGAAAAAAGAAGGAAGATCTTGCGAGGCGTATATCCAAGGCCACCGGGCTCGATCATGGAGAAGTTCTTGCTGCGCTTCCTTCCGGGACTTGTGATTTGATAGATCACGGTCTCCTAGGTTCTTAACCGCCGGTATTCCATTCCCTTTCGGTTATTGCATATTGAACGATATCTATCCAATGGTCATACAGCCATTCTCTCTCGATGCTCACTCCTTCCTTCCTGAAACCTAGTCTTTCAGGTATGGCTCTAGAGGGCAGATTATCGACTCCTGCCTCTATCACAATTCGATGAAAAGCGCAGCCGTTTAGTAGAACATCTATCAGTGCGCCTGCAGATTTAGTCATCAAGCCATTTCCGCATTGATCTTCGTCCAACCAGTATCCTATCCATGCGGTTCTATTCCCATGGTCGATTCGATTGATGCTCAAAGTCCCCACGATTTCATTTCTATATTCAACCAACAAAAGCATGGCCTCCATTCGATTGGCTTTCTCAGACTGTTGGTGAATGAAGTCGGTCTCGTCGGATACGCTGTTTGTATCATCGAGCCATGGTAGATGTTTTCTCAAGAACATTCTATTTTTGTTTACCAGACTGAACAGTTCGGCGGCGTCATCAAGACGAGCAGCCCTTAAGTTAAGATCTTCAGACACGGGAATAGCATCTGGGATGTAAATCACGGTTACTGCTTACATCTAGGAGATATGAATGCCATGGTAAGTTGATCCAGCCCATTTAGATCCGGAATTATCCGACTCAACTGATAAGGTGTAGCGTCTCTCGACAGCCATGGCCGGGGACAAGTCTGATGGCAATTGGACTTACGGAACCTATCTTGAACTGGATCGTTTACTACAGCTCCAAGGCGATGAAAGGGGGGTATCAAGAGATGAGATGCACTTTATCATCGTCCACCAGACCTTTGAGTTGTGGTTCAAACAAGTCATCAAGGAATTGGAAGGGGTAAGAGACCAGTTAGGAGCCTCTTCAGTGCCAGAAGAGGCGATTCCATCCTGTGTCCATGGGATGCGACGTGTAACCGAGATATTCCAATTAATGGCTCACCAGTGGGGCGTTCTAGAAACTCTTACGCCCCAAGGCTTTCTTGCATTTAGGGACGGACTTGGGACGGCATCGGGTTTTGAATCGTATCAAATGAGGGAGTTGGAAATTGTCCTTGGGCTCACACCCGAAATGAGAGGTTCTAATTTTGATCCTCTCAATCAATTTAGGAAAATAGCAGAAAAAGATCCAACTCAGAAGCATGCACTCGATCGTCTCATTCGTGCCAACGAAAAACCGTCTCTGCACGAAGTGGTGAGGGCATGGGTGCATAGAACTCCTATCATGGGCTCTAATCCTGGTGACGAGGGGGATATGGAGGTCGTCTCGAAATATGTAAATGATCATCTGGACGCATTTGAGAGGCACTCGAAAGATCAGGAGGCGGCTATGATGTTATCAGGAGGTATGCCTCCTGAGGCGATAAAAGCTAGGTTTGAGGGAGCCAGAATACAAGTGAGGGATTTTCTTCTTCCAAATGGTCAATTCGATAGATCAAGGGCAGGGTTGCTGTTCATAGAATCTTATCGGGAATTGCCGCTTTTAACTTGGCCGAGAGCACTTGTGGATGCCGTTGTGGAGCTTGAAGAAGCCATGGTAAAATGGAGGCATGCTCACGCAAGAATGGTTGAGAGGATTATTGGAAGAAGGGTAGGTACTGGAGGATCATCTGGCGTCGACTACCTTGATGCTACAGCGGCCTATCGTGTGTTCACCGATTTGTGGGGTATTCGAACAGTTTTGGTTAGGCCGGAACTTCGACCACGAATCGAAAGGCCCGAATTTTACAGTTTTTCCTCAGTTTCTGACTAGTAGAACCTGATGGTTGCCATTTAATTCAGACCGTGCTATTGAAATCGGCTTAGTATTAGGGGTGTGCGTGACGGTGGCAGTGATTGCGGGTTATGCTCGAACTCCCTTTGGAAAGTATGGAGGCGGCCTCTCGGAATATTCCGCTGTGCAGTTGGGCACGATGGCAATATCTGGTTTGTTGGATTCCTTGGACATATCTCCTGAATCCGGAGTTGTTGATGGAGTGTACATGGGCATGGTCCTACAGGGGGGTGCAGGTCAGGCCCCAGCCAGACAAGCCGCGTTGGGCGCAGGGCTTTCTCTGAAGACTCCCGCAACTACCCTGAACAAGGTATGTGGTTCCTCCTTGAAGGCAGTCATGATCTCCGCATCGGAAATTGAATCAGGGCGGTCTGAGGTCTTGATAGCAGGTGGGATGGAGTCCATGTCAAATGCTCCGATGATAGCACGCAATATATCCAAGGGGGAGTCTGTAGAATACTCAAGTCTTGTATCGATGATGCAACATGATGGATTGAGAGACGCTTTTACCAACGAATCAATGGGTATCACCGGAGAAAACATAGCTGTCGAGGAGGAGATATCCAGACTTGAAGCCGACGGATATGCACTGCAATCTCATAGTAGAGCATCGGCTGCATGGCGTAATGGATGGATGGAAAAAGAAACAATAACTGTTCCAAACCTCATTAGAGACGAGGGCATAAGAGATAATTCGACATTGGATATCCTTTCAGGACTTAGGCCTGCGTTCCTAGATGGAGGAGTTGTTACTGCAGGTAACTCAAGTCAGGTGAGCGATGGCGCAGCAGCACTGTTGATTTGTTCAGAAGAGGCCGCAAAACGAGAGGGTTGGCCGATTCTATCAAGGATTATTGATTTTGAAACATCTGGGGTCGAACCATCTAGGGTGATGTCTGCGCCGATACCATGTATACAATCTCTATTGGAAAGGAATGGACTTGAGGTGAGAGATATTGATCTTTATGAACACAATGAGGCGTTCGCTACAGCATCTTGTGGCATACGTGGCTACTTTGGGATCGGTCAAGACTGTTTCAATGTGCACGGGGGTGCCATTGCTATGGGTCACCCCTTGGGTGCTTCTGGGGCTAGATGTCTGATGAGTCTGCTGAATGCTCTGGAGAGAACCGGAGGGACTCTTGGAATCGTCACACTATGCCTCGGTGGCGGAAATGCAGTAGGAATGTTGGTCTCACGTGATCAATGATTGTACGTCGGTGGCCTTATGAGCGTCATACAATCGGCGTTAACCATGCCTCGAACACATACTAGATTTGAGAAAGCTCGCATTCTCGGCGCTCGAGCCCTCCAAATTAGCATGGGAGCCCCCCTTTATGTCTCTGAAGAAGAACTCCGTGAGGCTTTCATGCATGAGCTCATTCAACTATATGGAACAGAGGAGGCAAAGGCTCGATTCGTCCTTGACCCACTTAAAATTGCAACTCTCGAATATGAGACTGATCGGATACCAATCGATGTTGAAGCCGCTAATAACGTTTGATTGAAGGAGGTCCGTCGCCCCGGTGGGGGCATGGGTGCAAGGGATCTCGCCGAGAGAATTCCGATAACGACTCTTTGTCTGGTCGCCCTTGCCGTTACCGGATCAGTCATAGCAATGGGAGGGATGATTCGAATATATGATGCGGGAGAGTCTTGTCCAGACTGGCCTACGTGCTTTGGTACATGGGGGTTTGACGTCTCTGAAGACGAGCAGGAAGCTTGGTGGGATGAGAACCCGGAAGAAGAGGATTCTCGTGGAGCCAATCACAGGTATACCACTTTTGAGATTTTTACTGAATGGTTCCATCGTTTGTTGGCTGGTGCCTTACTCGGGCCAATGATGTTTTTACTTTGGGTGTGTACTCGAGTCCAAAGTGTGGATAATCATGTCAGGAAAGCGGGTTCAATGGGTCTTGTTCTGATAGTTTGGCAGGGCTTCTTAGGTTATCTCACAGTGAGAATGGATAACGAACATTGGTCGGTTGCCCTTCACCTTGTGAGCGCACTAGCGTTCACTTTGTGCATCATATGGTTACTATTGGCGCGTTGGAGAGAGATTGATAAAACACCCGAGATGATGCAGATATATGCTAATTCAAAGCAAAAAAGAATGGTTGCATTGTCCTCCTTAGGTGCTCTTTCAGCCTTGTTCATTGGAGTTTATGTCTCCACAACAGAAGGTGCGAATTATGGGTGCGGTGTCGCAGGAATTTCCGAAAGTTGGCCCCTTTGTCATGGTGAATTGCTAATACCAGTAGATGACATTGCTGCTGATTCCCAGATAATCCATCGTGTTATCGTAGCCTTTGAGGGAATCGCACTACTTGCAGCCTCAATTTCAACCTGGAAGCGGGTTCCATTTGAGCCTGAATCAAGGAAATTGGCCAAGTGGGTATCTACAGCCACGGGTGTTTTCCTATTCAATGGATTACTAGGTGGCCTGTATGTAATATCCTACGACCCCGGAACTAATTCATTTTGGGAATTTCTCTCACTTATACATCTCCTGATTGGGTCTATTTCATTTCTTATTCTTGCGACCATATTGATTGCGAGTCGTGAAGATATTATGTCCGATCCCGATGGTATCTCTTCATAGGCGCGGGGGGGAGTGGGTAATCATGATGGCATGGCTTCGATTGACAAAGCCTGGAGTTGTAATACTCCTGCAGGTCACTGCAGTCTGTGCCGTACTGATACATGATTTGACCCTCGAAATCAGGCCCCCCATCGGCCATACTTCCCGATCGGTAGCAATAACCGTCTTGGGAGGTTATCTTACTGCAGGGGGAGCAAATGCGATCAACATGTGGTACGATCGTGACATTGATCCAAAGATGAGGCGTACAAGCAATCGCCCCATCCCATCAGGAGATATCGGTCCAAATATGGCCCTTCTTTTTGGGATATCAATTTCTCTGATAGGCGTAATTTGGTTCGCATTGATGAGTGGTGAAATAGCAGCTTTCTGGGCTGTTTTCAGTATTCTTTTCTACGTCTTCATATACACAATATGGCTAAAGAGAAGTACGGTTCAGAACATAGTAATCGGAGGTCTCGCGGGTTCTACACCTCCTCTGATAGGGTGGTGGGTCGCCTCTGGCTCTACTTCCTTAGATTGGTCTGGGTTTATTCCGTTTGTAAGTTCAGCTTTGGATACTGGAAGCTTTGTTCCGTACTACATGGTAGCTTTGATATTCCTTTGGACGCCTCCTCATTTCTGGGCTTTGGCTCTGTACAAATCAAAGGAATATCACGAAGTTGGAATCCCAATGATGCCCGGTGTCAAAGGGGCTAAGAGAACGATACTTGAGATGCGAATGTATGGGTGTCTCCTACTTCTAACTTCATTCATTGGGCCATATCTGATATTCCACGAAAGTTACTCTATCGCATCCATATCCTTTCTAGTTGGTTCGGTATTTGTGGCAATATGGTATGTCAGGACGCTTTTTGTTTTGAATCATGATGAGGAAATGGATAACATGGGCAGGATGCCGAAGGCAGCCCGTTCATTTTGGGTTTCCCAAGTGTATCTAGGACTTATGTTCCTCATGGCACTATTCGCATCATCGGGACAATATGGCTCAGTTATTGGATCGATATTGGCTGTTATGATTATAGTCAGGAGTGAGAAAAAGTTCTTGAAAACAGGGAATCCATTTGTGTGACTTCCTCCGAATGCTTGAAACACATCCAGTACGGTGGGATATACGGCGTAGAAGATGGACGAGCGGGAATTGATCTACGACTGGAACAAGATAGACCCTGAATTCCAGAGAAATTCGGGCAATCACCCTCATCCCGTGTGGTTCGACGATGAGACGCTAAGGGATGGTTTGCAAAGTCCTAGTGCCAGAAATCCCACGATAGAACAGAAGATCGAACTTTTGGATTGCATGGAGGGGCTAGGGATCCAAAAAGTTGATCTTGGCCTCCCGGGTGCTGGTAAATACCACATCGAGCACATAGATTCGATGCTTGGGCACATGGGGGAGAATGGTTACTCGATACGCCCTGGTTGTGCAGTTAGGACCTTAGTTTCGGATATTGAGCCCCTTGTCGATCTGCAAGCAAAACATGAGCGTCAGATACAAGCAAGCGCTTTTCTCGGCACATCCCCTATACGCCAATATGCCGAAAACTGGACAATGGAGAGAATCATGAAAACTGCAGAGGACGCAGTTGAATTTGCAATCGACAACGATATTCCTGTCATGTTTGTTACTGAAGATACGACCAGAAGTCGTCCGGAGGATATCAAGGCCGTCTACACTAGAGCCATTGAGCTTGGTGCAGATAGAATTTGCATCTGTGATACTTGCGGTCATGTCACCCCAAGTGGGGTGCGTAATCTGATGTCATTCATAGAACAAGAAGTGATACCTGACTCTGGTGTTAGGCGCCGGGATATAGAAGTGAATTGGCACGGACATCAAGATCGTGGTCTCGGAGTTGCAAACAATCTCGCAGCAGTCGAATCGGGTGCTGATGTAATACATGGCACAGCACTGGGTGTAGGAGAAAGGTCGGGCAATGCCCCCATTGACCAGACACTGGTCAACCTAAGCCTAATGGGAGTAATTTCGAATGACCTGACAGGCCTTAACAACTACATGAAGAAAGCTAATGAGTATATCGAAGTACCTTTGCCAAGAAATTATCCTATATTTGGAGATGATGCATTTGAGACTGGTACCGGTGTGCATGCTTCCGCAGTCATAAAGGCCATGAAGAAAGGGGATGATTGGCTTGCGGACAGAGTTTACTCAGGAGTTCCGGCCGGGGATTTTGGCCTCCACCAAGTCATACGAATCGGACATATGAGCGGTCGTTCGAATATCATACACTGGCTTGAACAACACGGAATAGAAGAGTCCGCATCGCTAGTTGACCATTTATTCAGCGTAGCAAAATCGCAAAGAAGACTCATGAGTGAGGAGGAAATCTTCTCCGCGATTAGGACGCACAAAGAAGCGGTCTGATTTTTACTAAGTTCGGAGTCCAATGTCTGTGCGATACTCAATAGCGATGGCTTTCATCCTGATTTTATCGCCAGTTGGAAGCGCAGCTGAAAGATTGGTTTCCACAGAATCTTCTGACAGATACGCGATACTGGAAGGGTTCTCTCCAGAAGTCTCTGCGGCTTTCGAAAGGGCCCTGTCGGACATTGACTCATTTGAAGCCCACAATGGTAGTTGGATACTTCTGAGTGAAAGGGAAATAGATTTCCTCATTGATGTCCTCCCGAGGGGGCATTTGGAGGCCGTGGGTTGGATGGATGGGACATATGTATGGACGCCCTATAAATCTGGAAAAACTTTGGAAGTGCTTGAAACCCTTGAAAAAATGAATTTCATTGATTTATTCATACCCGATAAACAGAGGGAGAAGGCGCCAAGGTTAATTCCTAATGATCCTGATTTTCCTGAACAATGGCACCTCTCCAACACAGGGCAGACAGGCGGGTTGCAGAATGAAGATGTGAACATCACAGGAGCATGGAACTCCTACAATGGGTCGGGGGTGACAATCTCGATCATCGATGATGGTCTTGACCATGCACATCCGGATCTCAGCCCTAATTACGAAGCCTCTACGTCATATGATTTCTGCGATTCAGACTCGGATCCCAGCCCCTCCGGAAACGACGCTCATGGAACCGCTGCAGGTGGAGTGGCGGCTGCCGCGGGCAACAATGGGGTAAACGTCACGGGAGCGGGGTTCGGGGCCAATCTAGCAGGAGGCAGACTAATTGCTTGTTGGGGGGGAGACTCGCTGGAGGCTTCTGCACTTGGTTACATGCCTCAAGATATCGACATTTACTCGAACTCTTGGGGGCCGTCAGATGATGGTGCAACTATCTCAGGACCGGGGCCATTGACACTTTCAGCAATCGAAAATGGAGTGTACAATGGTCGAGGTGGATTGGGTAATATCTACACCTTCGCTGCGGGAAATGGACTACAGAATGATGATGACTCAAATGCGGATGGATTCACAAATAATAGATTCACAATCGCGGTGACAGCAGTAAATCACAACGGTGAACAATCTTGGTATGCTGAACCTGGAGCCAATATCCTCGTAGCTGCTCCTTCGGAGGGAGATGGCGAGGGCATAACAACGACCGACGTAGCAGGATCTTCAGGGTACAATGGGGGGGATGTGACACATTCCTTTGGAGGGACCTCAAGTGCTACCCCACTTGTATCGGGAATTATTTCACTTATGCTTGAGGCAAATGGGAATCTCTCATGGAGAGATGTTCAAGAGATCATTGTTCTAACATCGAAAAAGAACGATATTAACGATGTGTCTTGGGCGACTAACGGGGCAGGGCATCTCGTCTCCCACAAGTATGGGTTCGGAGTCATAGATGCGGGAGCAGCGACATCAATGGCGTCTAATTGGACTAACTTAGTACCTGAATCGAACGCTACATACGGGCCGACAACGACTCCCATATCAATCCCCGAAGAAAGTGGATGGGTCGAGTCTCAATTCACAGTTACAGACAATATGAGTATCGAATCGGTAAGTATCATTGTAGATATATCACATTCAAACAGAGGGGATCTCGATATTGAATTGGTATCACCTGCGGGAACCACCTCAGTCCTTCGAGGTTCAAATGGAGATACTGGAGAGGATATTCAGGATTGGATTTACGGAAGTGTCCATCACTGGGGAGAATCTGCCGTTGGTAATTGGACATTGAGATTGAAAGACTCCTCGCCTGGAGTAACTGGGACTCTGAATTCATGGGGCTTGACTCTGCATGGTATTGATCTTGAAAGCGACCATGATGATGACGGGCTTCTGACTGTGGATGAAATAAATATTCACAATACTGACCCATATGATTCAGACACTGATAATGATGGCCTCAACGACGCTTTTGAAGTTGAGAATGGTACTAACCCATTGGTATCTGATAGCGATATTGACGGATTATCAGATGGCGATGAAGTAGAACATTTCCTCACAGATGCGCTTAATCCGGATACTGATGGGGATGGATTGTTGGATGGACAAGAAATAACAATTTATGGAAGCAATCCATTGATATTTGATCCGGATGAGGATGGTGATTTGTATTATCATTTTGACGATTGTAACGATTCAGATCCAACAATAAACCCTGGGAGACCGGAATCGCTGAATGGCATTGATGACGATTGCGATCAGACAATCGACGAAGGGTACAATTTTACCGATAGGGACAATGACGGATTGAAGGATTGGCCAGAATATCACATCCACGGTACGGATTATCTCGACCGCGACACAGATGATGACTTGATTTCAGATGGGGATGAGATTCTAGTTTACTTCACAAATCCCTTGCTTGCTGACGAGGATTTGGACTCTGATGGTAGATATTGGTTCGAGGACTGTGATGACTCTAATCCACAAATATCACCGGATGCCCTAGAATACTTAGACGGAATCGACAACGACTGTGACAATGAGGTCGATGAGGACTATCTCGATTCAGATTTCGATTCTGATGGCCTAACAGACTACGAAGAATTCAATTTACGATTTACCAACCCGTTCCATCCCGACTCAGACGGGGATGGCCTTTCAGACGGGCATGAAATCAGCATAAGTGCTACTGATCCACTTGTTTTCGATAGTGACGAAGATTCTGATGGTTTTTATTGGTTTGAGGACTGTGATGATCAAGATGCAAACTCGTCTCCTGTTGGAGTGGAAATTTTAGATAAGAAAGACAATGATTGTGATGGTTTTTCTGATGAGGACTTCATTAACCTAGATAGTGACTTAGATGGTCTTTCAGATTATGATGAAGTGCACCTACATAACACTCAGCCATTGATTTATGATACAGATGGTGATTTCCTTGGTGATGGAGATGAGGTCTTATTATTCGATACAAATCCAAACCTATTCGACTCTGATGAAGACGGTGATGGATACCACTGGTTTGTCGATTGTGACGATCTGAGACCCGACATAAACCCTGATGCGACTGAGTTTTGGGATGGTTTGGATCAAAATTGTAATGGCGTGGTGGACGAGAGCATCAATCGGTTTTCAGAACTAAAGCACCCTATTGACGCAATGATAGTGTGGCAGGCATCTAACGAGTCGATGGTCGTGATGGCCCCGAGTATCCCAGAGGGAGTCAATGCAACCATGTATTGGACTTTGAACGGAATCCCCCTAAATCAATATGAAACGGAGGCTCTTGGATTCATCGAGATTGGTCCCCTTAACTGTGCTGAAGAGGATATTTTGAGTAGTCTGTGTGAATCGAGCGAGCTACATGTGCTTGAGCTCCGTTTAGTTGATTCTGGAATTCAGACGATTCTTGTTTGGAATGTTGATGTTCAAACTTGGTCTGAGCCTCCGGCTTTATCTCAGCAATTTTTGGAAGCGATTGCCGGGCCTATCGGATTCGCGGTCATCGGTTGCATAGTGCTACTTCTGGCGATATTCGTTGCAGCGACTATGATTGTCTCAAGGAGGAAAGCCGTTTTGAAAGAGGCACTCGAAGCTTACGGATTCTCAGAACAGCACATTCACGAGGCGTCTCCTCCGAGAAATATACCTCGGGCACCTGATTTCAAGCGTGATTGAAATAATTTTTTCAATCATCTTCCTCTTCAAGCATAGGATCATCAACGCTTGTCCATCCGTCAGGAGAAGGTTCGTCCAATGACTCAAGATCTATGTCCTCTGTTTCTTCCTCTCGCCAGATTGGGTCTTCGAGAACTCCACTGAGCATTAGAACATCGTCTTCGTCTAATCTACTTCTTATCGTTGATAATCCTCTTTTCAGCGGAAGAAGATGTCCTATGGGAGTTCCCGATGTCACGAATGGATGTGTAGCCATTCCAATCAGAAGGCCTCTTCCTGGAGAACGGATCTCTACTGATTCTCTAGCATGCTCTGGATCAGTCACCGTAGCAACGACTTCGTCTGCTTCTATTACGGACCCTACAGGGGCCAACACATCCAACAGTCCCCCGTGGTCAGACCGTATCCATACTGAGCCAGATGCTAAGAGTCGGAATCTTGGACTGCTCGGGTATCCCGGGATCATATGCAGATATCGCAGTATGTTCAATATACCATATGTTGCAACCTGAACAGCATCTGAGTCTAAGGAATCTGCGCCACCTCCCTCAAATGTTATGCATCCAAGATCATGCTCATTGGAGACTCTTCTCAGAGAACCTCTTGGCCCGAGGCCGTCAAGAAGAACTTCGGTTCCGAATGCCCGTGCAAGCATGCTACTGGGCGGATGTGCAAGATTCGCGCGTATGTGCGGCATGTTCGTCCTACCGCTTGCTGCAGAATGTAGATCGATGATGAAGTCGCTAGTCTTGGCGATGTGTTCCCACAATCTCAAGGCTATTCTCTGCGTGGTATTTCCTCCATCTCTACCTGGGAAGAACCTATTCAAATCTCTTCCATCTGGAATGTAACGTGTTCTCCTCCTGTAACCGGGAAGATTGACAATCGGAACTATCCTGAGGGTACCGGCCATTACTCCAGCGTCTATCGCCTTGCCTTCTCCGAGTATCTGGTTTGATTGAAGGAAAGTAAGTGCCTGTGGGCCTACCAATTCATTCCCATGCACAGCCCCAAGAAGGGTTACTGTCGGGCCGGGTCTAGACCCATGAACAACGGTTACGGGTATCGACCAAGATTCACCGATCTCAGTATCTATCAAGTCGAATGGTATGGTACGAACTACGCCTGGTTTCGTCATTCTACGTTCAATCTTGTGATTTTTCTGACCTGATCTTCGAGACCATGCCTCTGGACTGGAAGATTTTTCTTCACTAGCGTCTTCTATTTCTCTACGTCTCCTCTTCGGTATTTGGTTTACCACCTTCAATGGTGATCTGCGCCTCTTGGAAGCGCGTTTGACTCCTTTTTTGGAATCCTTAGTTCCAGAATCGTCACTCAACGTCTGTGGGAGGCGGGGGTCCAAAATAAGTGGCACTGAGGGTGGGTTGGTTCCGCAATGATTGAATTCGTATTCCTTTAGTGATTAAATATGAGTGATTTAGGCGAGATGTCAGTTCAAGAAAAGTATGCTAGCAGCAGCATCTGCTTTGGTTGTGGCCCTTCCAACTTGAAGGGGCTGAGAATTCGGTCTTTTCGTTCAGAAGATGGCCTCGTAATGGAATTCGACACTTCACCCGAACATCAAGCATTTCCTGGTATGGTGAATGGGGGGATAATAGGGGCTCTGCTTGATTGTCACGGGAATTGGGCTGCTGCTATAGCGATCATGGACAGAGATGGTTTAGATGAACCTCCGTGTACAGTTACTGCCAGTTATACTGTTAATCTAAGAAGGCCGACTCCCTCAAATTCAAAATTGGTTATCAGGGCAAAGCCAGTGGATAAATCGAAGTGGGATGATCGGATGAAAATTGAGATGACGCTTGAGGCAGATGGAATTCTTTGTGCAGAAGGGAAAGGACTTTTTGTTGCAGTTAAAGAGGGTCATCCAGCATTTCACAGATGGTCTTGATTGGAAATATATCCCTCATACATTCGGCATCCTTTAGCGCCCTGACTTGAAGCATGGTCATAATGGAAGTTGGCTCGAAGGCCAGAGTTCGCTCCCTGGACATTGATCACAGACTGGCTGAGTCGGTTGAAAATGTACTCGGGATAGATTCTCTTTACCCTCCGCAAGAGCTAGCTTTGAGACATGGTCTGACAGGCAGGAATCTGATGTTGTCAATTCCCACTGCAAGTGGGAAATCATTGGTTGCGCACATATGCATGCTTCAGAAGGTAATTTCGAGCGAAGGCGGGAGGGGTATCTACGTGGTTCCTCTCAAGGCACTGGCAAGCGAAAAACATGAAGAAATACACGCACTTTGCGAAGGAGTCGGGCTCAAATCAAGTCTTGCTCTTGGGGACAGGGGGGAAGAGATGGGTTCCCTACATGACTGGGACGTCCTTGTCTGTACCAGTGAGCGTCTTGATTCTTTAATCCGAAATCGTCCGAATTTTCTAAATAATGTTGAAGCGATTGTGATCGACGAGTTCCACCTTCTTGATGACCTTGGCAGAGGCCCTACACTCGAGATCATAATCGCTAGAATAAGGCATGAACGGCCTGAATGTCAGATTATAGCCTTGTCCGCCACCGTCGGAAATTCAGATTCAGTGGCAAATTGGCTCAAAGCCGACCTTGTAAAATCTGAATGGCGTCCGGTGGAACTTCAATCTGGTACTGTAAATGGATTAGAACTGAAGATTCACAGAATAGATGGAATGATTGAGAGGAGGCTCCCACCGCCCAGAGAAATATCTGGCAACCCCAATCAGAATCTCAGGGCTTTGGTACTCGATGCGATGGAGACAGGTGGGCAAACTCTAATATTCGTAAATTCAAGGGCCTCAGCTCAGAAAGAAGCTAGAGAATTATCTAAACATATCAAGCGCATTTCGGAAAGAGAAGGAAATGAGAATATACGATCTCAAATAGGGAATTGGGAGATTATTTCGAAGTCGATTGCCAGTGCTAGCGAGGGGACCACTATGAGCAATGCATTGGTTGAATCTGTGTCAAGAGGAGTTGGATTTCACCATGCAGGGCTTTCCTCTCGGCAGAGAAGAATCATAGAGGATTCGTTCAGAATGGGTAATTTAACAGCACTTGTGGCCACTCCAACCCTAGCGCAAGGAGTGAATCTGCCTTCGAGAAGGGTCGTAATAAGGGACCATAGGAGATGGAATTCCTCTGCCGGGGGATCAATGCCCATCAGGGCAATCGAGGTTCGTCAGATGCTAGGGAGGGCTGGTAGACCTGGGTATGACCCTCATGGTGAAGGCATGATATTAGCAAAGAGTTCAGATGAAGAGCAGTTTATTGTGGATCGGTATTTACTTGGAGAAATTGAACCGATAGTTTCCAAACTTGCAAACCCGAATTCGTCTATTGCTGAGGAGGACCCAGCCCTGTTGACCCATCTGTTGGCCTTGATCGCAACAGGGGGTTTGAATGACAGATTTGCATTGGGCTCGTTTCTTGCTCAAACGTTTCTTGCAGATTCCCTAGACAAAGAGGAGATGGAATCAAGAATTGACAGATCAATCGTGTGGTTAGCAGACAATGGCATGATAGATAGGGCTGGGGAAGACAATAGAGTCGCTGAAAGAATTTCTAAAATTGAGTTTTCAGATGATGGGGAAGAAGACTGGGGGGATGATCTTCCGGATTGGGCAAGAGTTGCAGACGGGTTAGTGAGCATTGAGAATATTCATCGAAAAACACTGGAAAGACGTGTGATAAGTCCTAGGAAAGGGCCTGCTGTCTTTGGATTCAGTCGTGCAAGTGATGTTGAAAGGATTGTTCCAGATTCGCCCGAATCCCTGTCTATGACGTATCAGGCAACAGGGCTTGGGAGAACTGTGGCGAGGCTGTATCTCAATCCAATTTCAGGCCGGATAATATCTGATGGCCTGTCCAGAGCTGGCGCCATTCTTTCAGGTGTCGATGACGTAGGACAGATTACACCGTTCTCGCTAATCCATCTAGCGATTTCCACGCCCGATTTTCAGAAACTATGGGTTAAGCGGAGTGAGCTTGAAGATATGGAGATTAGATCGAATATTCACGACCGTGAAAGGCTGCTTTCTATTGACGTTACTGAAGAGCTCGAACGAGTTAAATCCACTTCCATGTTACTAGATTGGATTGAGGAACAATCAATCGGTGAATTGGAATCTTCTTGGGGAGTTCAACCGGGCGACATAAGAGCGCGAGTAGATGCTGTGGAGTGGTTATTGAGGTCGTCAATCAGGATACTTGCAGAGTCTTCTGAGAATATTGTCGATAGTGTTTCAATTGCTGATTCACTGACTGAACTTCTCAAGGAGGTGCAAATTAGAATTAGACATGGATGTAGATCTGACATTATACAACTGGTTTCTATTCGTGGAGTTGGTAGGTCAAGAGCCAGGGACATGATCGAGAAATTGTCGCTGGAGTCAGTTAACGATGTGGCATCAATGACTGATTCGGATATCAACAAGTTATCTGCCCTTCAGGGTTGGAGTGTAAAGTTGGCCACCGGAATCAGGAAAGAGGCGTCTTCAAAAATTAAAGCAAATGGTGGCAAGGCTTGATTTTAAATGGCGTTCTGGTGTTGTCATGAGTGACATGGTTCCATGGTTTCCGGTATGGGGGATTCGGTTTAAAGAACCAATTATGATCCATGACCTTCTTGATTCTCTGCATGAATGGAGAACCAGTGAAAGGTGGGGTCTGATAGGCGACGGAGTCGTTGCCAGTGAGAATCACGCCTGGTCGGCATGGGCGGCACTCAGAAGATTGGAATCTCATGGGAAAACCTTGGCTAGGAGCCCTGAAACGGAATTCATGAGGATTTTAAGCGGAACAAGACAGATCAGTGAAGGTATCAAGCGTTCAGGTTTGAGAGACGGGGATTCACGTGCTTGGCTGTTCTACCTTCCTGAAGATTCGCGGGGCTCCCCGTTGCATGAAATAAAAATCTCACGAGAATGCTACAACGGCCGTAACGAGGATGCTGAGCTATTGATTGGACATCTGGGAGGCGTACTGGTTCCTGAACGACCGATTCCAACAATTAGTGGTCTGAGGAAAATCAAGGGTTCTGTTCGCGAGAGTGAGTTTGTTTCTCTCGAGGAGGCTTTCATAGTACATCTTTCAAATTCAGTCATCAACTGAATCAGTCAATCTGATAGGTAAGCCTGTTCTGGGATATACATGTCCAGATTCCTTGGCTATGGGAAATGCTCTGTATGCGCTGTCGGTTGCACTCCCAGCAACTATGTTGATCATGCTGGAGTGCGGTACTGCTCCGCTTGCTGGATAGAAAAAGAGAATCCTGATCATCCAGACTTGGAAAGTATAAGACAGGCAGTCCAAGAGGCGGCAAAAAAATGGAAGCGTCAGAAGTATTCTAGAGAAGATGGCCCGCTTCCTATTGGACCCTATTCTCATCGCAATTGAGGAATAAACATGTTTCCCCTACCAAATGATTTCAATGCAACCTCATGGATTGAATTGGAGCCAGTGACAACGAATCTTCTGGAACGTCCTATTGGAGATGCGGACGACTTGGAATCTCTTTTCAGAGATATATCCGACATGGCAGAGCATGTCTCTGAAGCCGGCGCGAAATTGTACATCGGGATGACTTGTGATACTGAAAACGAAGAAAAGCAATCCACTTACATGTCTTTCGTGGAAAATATACGTCCAAAAATGTCGGAGGTTTCCAATAAAATAGATCTGAAAATAGCGAATCTTGATTTCCTGGAGAGCCTCCCAGAACGTTATGATTTGATTATGAGAAGTATGCGGAACTCTATTGAAATATTCAGGGAAGAGAATATCCCCCTATCTGTGGAATGCACGAGGCTTTCTACAGAATATCAGAAGATTACAGGTGCAATGACAGTAGAATTTGATGGCATTGAGCATACTATGCCCCAGATGAGGAAATTCCTAGAATCCAATGATCGCGATATCCGACGTCTAGCGTGGAAGAAAATCAGAGAAAGAAGAATGATTGATTCTGAAAGGATATCTGAAATCATGGACGAACTGGTTCGTTTAAGACATATGATAGCCATAAATTCAGGTTTTGAAAACTATGTTGATTATGCATTCCGTTCTATGGAAAGGTTCGATTATACTCCGAAGGATTGCCTATCGTTTCATGAAGCCGTAGAAATTCACTGCATGCCCTTGATTCACAGTATAAATGAAGAACGTCGAAATGGTTTCAATTATGATGATTTGAGACCCTGGGACATCAATGAAAAATCAGGGGACTCTCCAGATATTTTCGGACGTCCTCCCCTACAGCCGTTCGAAGAAGTGAGTGATTTGGTATCAATCACCTCAAAAGTCTTCCATTCTCTATCTCCTGAACTAGGTGGAATGTTCAATCGACTCATCGAAGGTGAAGTTCTAGATCTTGAAAGCAGGAAAGGAAAGGCTCCCGGCGGATATCAGTATAACTTGGAAAAAACTGGACTTCCCTTCATTTTCATGAATGCGTCAGGTCAGCAGGGGGATGTTGAGACCATGATTCATGAGGCTGGGCATGCGTTCCATACGATGTATTGTAGTCATCAACCCCTCATACAAGATCGTAGCTATCCAATCGAATTTGCAGAGGTTGCGTCGATGTCAATGGAACTTCTTACTCAACCCTACTGGGATGAATTCTATGACTCGAGAGAGACCACGGATCGTGCAAGGAAGATGCACCTTGAGGCCATTATCGGTCTTCTTGCATGGATATGCAGGATTGATGCATTTCAGCATTGGATGTACTCAAATCCAAACCACACGCGCAGGGAACGCTCGAAAACATGGCTTGACCTCAGAGCCAAATATGGGCCAAAGACGAACTGGGATGGATTTGAAGAAGACGAAGCACTATTCTGGCAGACTCAAGGCCACATATTTGGAGCGCCCTTCTACTACATCGAATACGGAATAGCCCAACTTGGGGCTTTACAAATTTGGATGACTCAGCTCGAAAATCCTGAGAAGGCTCTGAATGATTATGCAACCGCCATGAAACTCGGTAATACGCGTACGCTTCCACATCTTTTTGAATCGGCGGATATCAAGTTAAGTTTCGATGAGAGTCACATTGGGAATCTGATAAATTCGGTCAGAAAATCACTCTCTGGACTCTCCGTTTGACCGGTTACTCCCTAATTCCTTCTGCTGTTACAGTGAAAACGGCCTCGCCTTCTGGAAGATTGGGGCTATCGATTAGTCTGGCTATTCTCCTGCCTCCTTTTGACTTGCGTAAGTAAAGTCTGAAGGTGCTTGCATGGCCCACAATGTGTCCGCCAATCGCCTTTGTCGGATCTCCCCACATTGCTCCTGGATTCGACATTACCTGATTTGTAACGAGTACCAATGCGTTGTTCACATCAGAAAGTTGCTTGAGTTCCTTGAGGTGTTTATTCAATTTCTGTTGCCTGGGGGCTAACATACCTCTCCCGACATACTCAGCTCGGAAGTGGCTCGTCAAAGAATCGACTATAACCATCTTTACATCGATACTCTTGGACATCCTCTTGATTTCATCCACTAGTAGCATCTGGTGAGCAGAATTGTATGCTCTTGCGACATGTATTCTATCTAGCACGGCATCTGGATTTAGGCCCGCTCCTTCTGCCATTTGAGCGATCCTTTCTGGCCTGAATGTATCTTCCGTATCGATATAGAATACTTCTCCATCGAATCCTCCTTGAGCGATAGGCAAGATTGTGTTTACAGCAAGTTGGTGTCCTATCTGAGTCTTACCGCTACCAAACTCTCCGAAGACCTCGACAATAGCTTGGGTCTCAAAGCCACCTCCAAGGAGTTCATCGAGAGCGGCTGCACCGGATGTCAATTTTTGTACTTCTGAGCGGCGCTCCAAAAGGGAGACGCCGCTCACGAAACCTCCGACGTTGGCCATTTTCTTGGCTCCAGCGATTATTTTGGATGCGACTGCTTCTCCCAACTCCGCTTGATCTCCAAGCTCTTTAGGACTCATAACTGCGATAGTCATGAGTTCTTCGAATCCTGCTTCTCTAAGTTTCTCTGCAGTTGCTGGCCCGACACCGGGTAAATCCTCGATACCAGCTTCCTCTTCCTGAGCATCGATTACTATCTCTTCATCCTCAATTTTCTGTGTTGTCTTCTTGGACGCCATGATACAACTCTATGGCGAGGGTATATGAAACACGCATTGGCCCTTGTTTATTGAAAATCTTTTTTTTGAGATGTGGATGGCCCGTAGTCTATCGAATATTCACTTTCAGATTACGTTCACTTTGAAATGGATGTGGTAGCGGATGGTGGATTTGAACCACCGGTCTCCGGGTTATGAGCCCGACGAGATAACCTGACTACTCCAACCCGCTGCTTAGGCCCTGTACCATCGCTTATTTGAAGCGAGCGGGGAGATCATGGTTATTCCCATAATGAAAAGAGTATTGTGATGACTGCTATGCGAGTATATTGGAACCATACATGACCGGCCATATATTAATTCTAAACGCCAATTTAGTGTTACCTAATGGTGTGACCAATGGGGACCTCCGGGTTACTGACGGTTCGATCGCCACTATTGCTCCGGGTGGTGGTCTAGAGCCAAAGGATGGCGAGTATACAATTGATGCCACGGGGTTACACCTCCTCCCGGGCGTTATTGATCCTCATGTGCACTTCAGGGAGCCCGGTCAGCCGGAAAAAGAAGATCTTCAGAGTGGAAGTCGAGCTGCGGCTGCCGGTGGTGTAACTTCATTCTTGGATATGCCAAATAACATACCTAATGCCACTAATAGAGCAACACTTGATGCAAAAATTGCCCTGGCTGACAAGAAAACTGTGACTCACCATGGTTTCTTTGTCGGTGCGACAAAGGAGAATTTAACTGATTTGCAGGACGTAGAAAATATGGTTGGTGTTTGTGGAATCAAAGTTTTCATGGGCAGTAGTACAGGTGATCTGCTTGTTCATGAGCAGAAGGATCTGGAAAATATTTTCTCCAATACAGGGGGTGTCATCGCAACCCATGCAGAAGACGAGGATAGACTTCGAACCCGAATAAGCGAGTACTCACATCGCACCGACATCGCGGCTCATGCCGAATGCCGAGACGTGGAATGCGCTTTCCTAGCCACCAAGCGCGCGGCTGGTTTAGCGCGCGATTACGATCATCGACTACACATTGTACATCTCACCAGCGCCAAAGAAGCAGATTGGTTGGCAGGGAAAAAAGGTGATTTAATTACAACTGAAGTTTGTACCCAACACCTAACCTTTGACCAAGACGATGTCGAGAAATTAGGCGTGAGAGCCCTTATGAATCCTCCAATCAGGTACACCGAAGATAAAGAGACCCTCTGGAAGCGACTGAAAGACGGCACCATAGATTGCATCGTGACAGATCATGCCCCGCATACTTTGGAGGCCAAGGCGGCTGGTTTTCCCAGAGCTCCGGCTGGGATGCCCGGAGTCGAAACATCGTTACCTGTGATGCTCACTCATGCAGTGGGTGGGAAATGTAGTGTGACGGACGTGGTTAACTGGATGTGTGAAGGGCCAGCGAATGTCTATGGAATCGAGAAGAAGGGGTCGCTTGTAGAAGGATACGATGCTGATTTGACACTGGTTGATCTGGAAACACACCGTACTATCTCAGATGAAGATACTTGGACGAGGGTAGGATGGACGCCCTATGCGGGTAGAGAACTGACGGGGTGGCCGATATACACTATCGTAGATGGGAAAATAGTTCACAGGCGAGAAGTCGGCGGTTCTCTAAGAGGAGTATCTGTGGCCGAACCCGGATCTGTTGGTAGGGTGTTGAATTTCAACCAATTCTAATCGCCCAACGGAGATCCTTCGGTGCCTTTTGGACAGGCTTAATCTTCACTCGATGACATGGATGCTTCCTGTTCGGAATCTTCTTCGCCCACAGTTTCCAAATCATGCGACCCGGGGATTAACAGGTCTTGCATATGAGTCAGATCGTCAGTTTTGTGGATAGTTACCCCTAGAGTTGAGAATGCATAGATGTAATCCCCCATGAATATTGACCGCCGAATGTTTGTATCATAGAACCACCAATTCGGTCCATCGTGTTCATTATAGAACGATGAGTGATCTATCTCGCCATGTTCTGATAGACTCAGGTTTACCTTATCCACATCGATCAACTTTAGCATGGAAATGTGTTCATAGCTGCCCTCGTAGTGGATTTCATCGTACACATATCGATAAGTGGATAGGGGAACTGCTAGGATACTTTCTGGTGCCCAGTATACGAATGCCTTGTGTTCATATGTTGCCTCAGACCATGACCAAGACCATCCGCAGGTATTGATATTTTGACAGTCATCATCAGCATAAACTGGCGACAGCGGTAGAGAATCGGCCAATGTCGGATTAGTCGGATCGCTGACGTCGAAGAGTGAGATTTGAGTTACAGACCAATCGAGACCAAGACCGTCATCGCCCGGCCCGATGCCGATTGTGAGAAGGGTGGTTTCATCCACAGGATGGATATATGTTGAAACGCCTGGGACTTCCAACTCACCTAGTATAGTGGGGTTGATAGGATCAGACAGGTCTAGTACCCAAAGAGGGTCTATGTTTTCAAACGTGACGAGATATGCTCTGTCCCCCATAAATCGAGCACTCCAAATTCTCTCTCCATCTGCTATTCCCTCGATTATGCCAATTTGGTCTAAATCTCCAGATGAGGTTGGTTCCAACATAGAGACTCTGTTAGACGGGCCGGTGAATGCAGGTTCGTCGGTTTCCGAGTTCATAGGATCTGATATCCACCAACGCCCCCAAGCATCGGTAGTTGAGGCGACGCGGATGACCCCCTGGAACTCAGATATTGAAAACTGATCTTGCACGGTTCCAGAAACTCTACCGGAGGCAACATAGGATGTAGTACCTGGTTGGGAGATGTCGAATACGTGAATATTAGTTGCATCCTCATATTCATCGTTCCCCCAAAACCACCACCAGTCATTCGCAGGCTCGGCGAAAATCAGCGCATCAGGCGAAGCGTAAACATGAGCCCACGATGAGGCTATGTGATCAACCTCCATTGAAACATAATCATTTGATAAGTCAAAGGTTGTAATCGACAGAAAGCCCCTGGCAACGCTATCAGAAGATGCTGCATATTCATTGCATTCACTTACGGAATATGGCAGAGTAATCACATTATCTCCATCCATTACGTATCTTTGAGGGAGAAGATCCTCAAGGGTTAGCATTAGTATTTTATCACGATTATCGGATAGTGTCTGTAGAAGAGAAGAATTCCACACATCCATTCTCTCATACGCATCTTCAATGGACCAGTATTCGTCTGGAAGAGTAACGTAATACTCTAGGCCCCAGACATCCATCTGCGCATGAGTAATGCTTCGTACGGTACCATCCACCAAACGAGCAGTGTTGTAATATCCCTCCAAATAAAGCTCGTGCTGAACGGCGGGGGAATTTCGGTCGCTTATGTCGATGATTGAATACTTTACCAAATCAGATCGATATTGTTGGTAGACATAATCAGAATTTGGGTAGGAGAATTCCCTGGCGAGGATTTCTATCAAGGGATGGCCTTCTTCAAGCTGCCATCCATATACGGAGGAAGCTACGACCATAGTATCCCCCTCGATCATCATAGACATCGGATTTCCTTCAATTTCCAGCGTACTTAGGAGGTTGATTTGGCCAAACTCAGGAATTTCCATTATCAACAAAAGTGGTCCATTGAGCATATATGTATGAAAACCATCTGTCTTCAGGAAATCCGCTTCGTCTACACCAGATTCTTGGTTATTGGTTCCTGAATACTCACCTTCTCTGGAAGGAGATGATTCGGCATTGCTGTCCAGCGCTGTGTCTGTTCCTTCTGCCATGGCATCGTCAAACCAGACTCCTCCGAAATCACGTAATGTAGGGTTAGCCCAGTGCCAATAAGATTCCTGATCGAGTCGAACAGCCATCTCATCGAGGAGGTTCTGCTGGAGAGATTGTAACAATGAGTCGCAGTCATTGAAATTTTGTAGTACAGCACTGGATCTAGATTTTTCCGAAAGTTCAAGTCTGGGATAATCACCATCAGCAGGCCATATTTCCTCGTCCTGACTCATCGATGCAAGGCATCCTTGCATGAGAAGAGCCAGTATCACGGCGATTGTCGAGATGCGCTTCATAATAGCAACTCGGCACACTTTAAGATATGAACGACTTGGTATCGTGATTTGACAAACTATGATTTATTTTTGATTTATTGCACTAATAATCCGTCTGGTTAATTCCGTTATATGTCAAATCAACTCACCAAGGCAATCATAGGCGAAGATACGTATCGAGGATCGATGAAAGACGTCATTGTCGTCAGAATCGTGACTCTGTTTGCGATATCTGCCATAGTCTCCAGCATATGGATTGCACAATCTCCATCCGACGCTTCCGCCCTATCAATGAATGACGGAACCGATGATTCTACTTTTGAGGCAGAATACGCAGCCGATTCAAGTGGAGGGGATGGTCGTGGGAGCGGCAATGAGGAGGAAGGCTATCCCACGTCCCCTCTATCCAGTGGCTTGATGGCTGGCGGCATTGGAATAATTGGGTCTCTGATACTAGGTTCATTTGTTCTTGAATTTGTGAAAGTAGCTGTATTTGCTGCGCTGGTATCCCCCCTGATTGCTGGAATGAAGAATAGTCGCAACGATATGCTGACACGTGGCCGTATTCTTGGATATCTCGAAAGTAATGCAGGGATACATTTCTCTGCTTTAAGAGATGGACTAGGCCTCGCCAACGGGGTGACGTCTTATCACCTACATTTGCTTGAAAGTTGTGGAGAAGTCGTCTCTTGGCGCGATGGTAAGCTAAGACGATATGCAATATCTAAGTTATCTAAAGAAGAAATTGGACGCATAAGGAACCCAATAGTGGGAACTCGTTTAGCGATACTGGAGATACTTAGTAAATCGGGTCAAATCGGTTTGACTGGAAAAGAAATACAGATTAAAATGACGATATCAAGGCAGCTACTCAGTCACCATCTCAGAGAATTGCGCCAATCAGATATGGTTGAAGCGACTTCGAATGGCAGGAGGCCAAAATGGAGAGTCTCGAAAATTGGCAAGGATACATTGTCCGTCTCGAAGGAAGTAAAGAAAGTCGGAACAATATCATAGATAGAACCCAAAGGGTATTTTGTTGATGGGTGGCGTGTTTTGATGCAGACGTTTTACCAAGGTCGACCGCGAGCACTGACATATCGGAGGTGCTGCGCGCGTGGCTGAATCAAATGAAATAGATGCCAGTGAGGAAGACTTACTGATATCTGCGAGGACCGTGATTCATTCTTGCTTGGAAGTTAGAGAGCATGAGAACGTGCTTATAGTAACCGACACAAAGACAACAAAAATTGCTAGAGCGGTCTATGAAGCGTCCTCTGAAGTTACTTCAAGGGTACTCATGATGATGATGCCAGAACTTGAAGAGCAAGGGATTGAGCCGCCTTCTCCTGTTTCAGACCTTATGAAAAGGCAGGATGTGATATTCCTCCTGACCACTAAGTCGATGACACACACAAGGGCAAGGGCTACGGCCTCAAGAGAAGGTGCGAGAATTGCATCGATTCCAGGAGTCGGAGTTGAGTCATTTTCTAGAGGTGGTTTTACAGCTGATCACAACGCAATGGCGACTGAAATCGCAAGTATGGGATCTAAGCTCCGAAGAGCACGTGAAGTAAGAGTTACCAGTTCGCTGGGAACTGATCTACGCTTTCTAACAGGAAGTAGATGGATACTGGAAGACACAGGCATATGCACCCGCCCGGGGCAAGTGACAAACCTGCCAGCTGGAAGAGTATTTGTCATGCCTAAGGAGGGTACTGCTCAAGGTAGGCTCATTCTCGATGGGTCTTGGGAGGGCAATGAGCTTGAGAAGCCACTGCAAATCGTTGTCAAGGACGGGTTATTATCATCGGCAACGGGTGATTCTATTTCCGCAAACATAGAATCAGAATTTGAATTGGCATCAGAAGAAATGAGATCAGGCAGGGGACATCTTGTGAGAACTTTTTCTGAGTTCAGTTTTGGCATGAATCCTAGGGCAAAGAGAGGATTGGGTCTCCTTGAAGATCAATGTTGGAGAGGGGGGGCTATGTTTGCTTTCGGAAATAATGTTGGTCTAGGTGGTTCTGCAAATGTTTCAACTAATGTCAGGGGATTACTCATCAAGCCAACCATTGAAATTGATGGTAAGGCCCTTGTTGTAGATGGAAAATACACGCCGAGGTCCAAGTGATGCGCGCTGTATTGTGGCTTAATTCGAATGGGCCTTCCGCGGCCATTCAAAAAACGATTATTTCCGAGGCCGATATAATAGTGGGCGTCGACGGGGGAGCTGATCGAGCACAAGGGGCCGGTATCCAAGTTGATCTTATTCTCGGTGATTTGGACTCGATTGAAAATTCACACGATGAAGTTGAGAGGGTCCATCTGAAAAATCAAGAGTCTAGTGATCTTTCTAAGGCAATTCATCATCTGTGGGACTTGGGATATGATGAGATGGATGTAATCGGGATAGAAGGAGGATGCGAAGGGCATCAACTGGGAATATGGGGATCAGTCATGGAGTCACCGGATGATGTCGCATTGAGGCTTCACTCCAGTCATACTGTGTGTCATAGAGTCGCTCCCGGTTCTATTGATTTTTTAATCGAAACAAAACCCGAGGAACTTTTCTCGGTCTTTGCTCTTGAGCCTTGTGAATCTGTTACAGTGATAGGCGGGAGATGGTCGATAGAAGACGAGTTCTTCTCTCTCTCGACGAGAGGACTGCACAATATCTCAGAATCGACACTACTCAGAGTCTCGACTGATGGTAACGTGATTGTCGTCGTCCATAGATGACGGCGGGTTCCTCGATAGCATGATTGCGATTGGAAGAGTTCGCTCGTCCGACTCGAGTAGAATTTTCATTATGACCGCCAGTGGCACGCCGAGAATCATTCCTGTGAGGCCCCAAGCCCAATACCAGAAAGCCACTAAGGAAAGTAGGACAATGGGCGACATGTCCAATCTTTGCCCAGCCAGCTGGGGTTCCACGATACTGCCCCATAGCTGTTGATTTGCGACTAGGATGAACACGACTGCGAGGAAACCTGCTGGTTCAAGTATGATGAATGCAAGGATTACTGGAGGTATGAATGAGAGAAATGCTCCCAGATAGGGTATGAAGTCCAGTAGGAAAACCAAGAATGCCCATATGAATGCCCCGGGTATCTCAAATAAGGTCAATGCAATACCCGCAATTATTGCCTGTCCAAATGCGACTGTCGCCTTTGTTTTGATGTATACGTTGATGTTACGCTCCGCCTTGCTAGCAATGTCATCAAATCGGTTTGTTTCCTCGGGGAACGCGGCCATGATTCTTCTTGGAAGTGATTCGGCTTCTAGGATGATGAATGCCAGGAATATCAGAACGGTCAGAAGATTCGCTGTGAACGAGGCTAGAGATCCTATGAACTCGGTAACTAGACGATTAATCTCTTCAATTGATATCACTGTTTTCAGACCAGCGAGATCTATGCTGTATCCATAGAAATCTATGCCTTCTAACCACTCTATTCTTTCATTGAATATCGGAGATAAATTGTCAACCTCACTCGAGAATTCGGACAGGCTAGAGTATAATATCTGGCTGATTAGGAGAATGGCACCAAGGAAAGTAACCAGGATCGCACTGTATGATAGCAGTGGATGGCCGAACCTTTCCTCGAGCCAAGACGCGGGGGGACGTATTGCGAAAAACAGGAAAACTGCTACAACCATTGGCTGTATTATCGTAGAAAGTTGCTTGATGGCGATTATGACGACGAAGAGCAAAACGGCCAAATTGGTCGCAGTTCGTAATCTGAGTCCGCTTGTGCCTAGGCGCGCGTTGCCACTCATGTACCACACTCCGGGCGTGGAGAAATGAAGTGTTCGCCGGCATAAGAGTCACTACTAGTCGTTAAGTGGGGGAATTCGGTGGCGAGGCCATGGCCGGGAACAGTGTAGATGTTCGCGTTGATGTTGTGATACCGACGAGAAACGAAGAGGCAGCCATAGTTGACACCATTAAATCAGTACCCACAGGAAAATGGTGTCGTGAGCTTGGATTCATAGTTGTGGACGGAAACTCAAAGGACAAGACAAGAGAACTAGCTGAGAATATGGGTGCGAGAGTTCACCTAGAGGAAAGGAGAGGATATGGGCGAGCTTACAGAACAGGATTCGCTCTCTCTGATGCGGACATAATTGTGACAATGGATGCTGATTGCACATATCCAGGAGAAGAGGTTCCTTCTCTTGTTAAGATGCTGATTGACGAAGATTTGGATTTTATTACGTGCGATCGACTCTCTAAGGCAGAAGATGGCTCTATGTCAATTCTCCACAGTCTCGGCAACAAGACTCTCACCTTCTTCACCAGGCTTCTCTTCTTTACACCTATTTCAGATTCACAAAGTGGTATGTGGGTCTTTAGACGTAGTATTCTTGATCGTAAGGATCTCAGGCCCAAGCATGATGGAATGGCAATGTCTCAGGAGTTCAAGATCCGATGCATGACAAAATTATCTAGCAGCCGAAGAAAAGAGATTAGCGTGCCGTATAGGTCGAGAGTTGGCGATGCTGAAATTAACACTTGGAGAGACGGGCTCGGTAACCTTCTGTCATTATTCACCCTCAGGTTGGGGCTAACAAGGGAAAGAACGCCATGGGGCCTCGGCGATAGATGACTATTCGAATGCTTCATCATCCGGATTGGAATTAAATCCGCTCCATGATTCAATCATTTCTATATCTGCTATGGTAGATGCTCGCCTCGAGCGAGCGACGAACAGCCCGATTACCGCAAGGAGGCCCAACGCCGCTGCACCCCATGTGAAAATTATCTGAATTATTCCTGAATCCGAACCGTCATCTTCTATCGGGATAGTAACCGTGAGGGTCGGGCTTACTGTGTCCCCATCTCTGGCCCAAACATCGATTCTCATCCAATCACTTTCGTCAGGTGACACTTGGACATTCCTAGTCCACACCCCGTCATTAGGCACTGAATCCCCGAAAGCCCCATCATCGTTCAATTCAACTAATGTAGGGTTCCCTGAAACTGTTATCACAGCTGAAACCTGTTCGGACGTTCCATCCAGGTCGACCAAAGACACCTGAATCTTGATGGTCTGGGCTTGTTTGCTGTACAGAATGTCCGGAGATACCGAAAGTGAAGAGAGGGACGGCGCGCTAGAACCCACCATAATTGAAATGGATTCTTGGTCAAATGTTCCTCTGGAGTCTTTTGCAGTTAGTACGATAATATGCTGCCCGGGGGGTAAATTAGCCTCTATGATTGAGTTTGAACCAAGAATTGTCCCATCGGCAAGAGCCCATTCAAGGAGTAATAGGTCACCATCATAATCTACAGTTCCCGTAGCGTCGAGCATTACTCGATCGCCGGGGGGAAAGAAGCGTCCATCTTGAGGATGTGCTATGGTCACAACGGGGGAGCTTGGAAGAATTTGGAGGGATATTTCGCTGGTTCTTATTAGTCCTGTGGAATCCTCTAGTATGATTGTGAGATTATGCTGTCCGGTGGAAATATGCCTCTCATAAATTTGATTGGGATTTACGCCTTGCAATATTGGTGCCTCCGAGATATCAGAATATATCGTCATGGAGAAGAGGTTTCCATCCGTATCGAAAGAGTTACGGAGATCGAAGACTACTTTCTCATTTGATTTTGATATTGCGCCGTCCTCTGGGCTGTCTATGATGATGACAGGAGCAGAGGGAGTAACAGAGACATTGACATGCGAATGTGCGGGATTACCCAATCCATCATCCACCGTGAGCGTCAGAATGTGTTGTCCTTCTGGAAGCCGGGACTGAAAACTCCACTCGGTTGATAGCGGCTCTGATTGGCCATCGATATTCCACACGACACTGACCAAATCATTTGAGGACCCTCTTAGGGAACACAGCAGACCCCATCCCTCTTGAGGGAGATCCATGCAGTGCAAGTCTTGGTCGCCTGATCCAGTTGCACTGAATTCAATCAGATTTGAAGAGTCTGTCGTGTAACCCTCTGGTGGAAATGCAATAACGGACCTTGGATCTGAATTTGTGACTTCAATTTCTACCTGATGATAGGACTTTCGACCCGCATTCTCTGGGTTGTTGTCCCATGCACTCAAAGTTACCAGGTGTATCCCTTTCGAAAGTCGTCCTTGCCATGAGTTCCCATCAAATTCCTCGATTCCAGACCATATGAGTCCATCCAAGTCAGATTCTATTGAAAGATGCAATGTATCTCCTTCGGGGTCAGAGGTTCCTTCGAAGCTTATTTCCAACATATCCTCAGAGGTTGTTCCTAATCGGGTGATTGAGTGATATATTTCAGGTAGCTCATTGAAATGATCAACTGTGAAGGTCCATGAAACCGGCTGATTTGACCCATCATACACAGATACTGTTGCGGTGAATGCATCTTCTGATTGGTCAAAGCCGACCGAGAAGACATTATCGCATGGCGGACTGAAGGAAATGTTCGCACCGTAGCTGGTTTGAATCCAACATTGAAGGACATCATCTTCTGGATCATAAGTTCCAGACAAATCGACAGTCGCATTTCTTGTCATGCCGAGACTCATCACTCCGAACGGAGAGATTTGAGGTGATGCTTCCACAGATACAGAAGGCGGGAGGTTGAGTAATTCGATTGAACGCTGATCGATTGAGCATAGACCAGTCGTGTCACAGACCTCTAGGGTAATGATGTGTTGGCCATCACTAAGATTCGGGGAATCCTCGTGCCCACTATTCGCGATTATAAACGAAGATATAGCGGATGGCCCCGCTAGAATCCCGTCGATGGAACTTGTCCACAAGTATGTGAGTGAGTCGTTATCCATGTCCCAAGAATTAGTGGCATTCAAGATGACCCTGTCTGAACTTCCAAATATCGATCCGTCTTTGGGCGAGTCCCAAACAATGAATGGCGGCTGATTTGGGAGATCAATTTCACATATCAATGAAATATCCTGGTTCAAGAGCATGATATCCGTTGAGTTACTGTAGCCGCCATATGAGCAAACGCCTTGTACACTGGCTACGGAAGACCAGCCTGCACTATTATTCCAGGTTTGACCCACATATGGGCCAATATTTGATCTGCCAGAGTACGGCATGATCAGATCCTGGCCTTGCTGATGTGAATCAAATGAGAGGTTCAACCCTGCATATGGTATTCCGTATCCGTTTTGATTGACAGTCTCTGCTTGAATCATCCAAGAGACGTTCAACAGATCGTCAAAATCGTCTGATGATGGCTCGCTGATGGGGGATGAAGAAATCCAATTTATGATACTCCCTGATGAGAGATTTAGAGAGGGTGGACCGATTAATTCGACATTGCTTAGCGATGCGTTTGAGGAATGGAATAAAGGCGGACTTTGAGTGGTGCAATTGAAAACTACATTTCTGATAACTACGGAATTGAATCCGGAGAACGAAGCACATCCGCTCACTCCGGTGATATGGCTGTTGACTATGCTGGATTCTGACGGGCCAGAGGGAGTCCACTCCAGCCCTCCAGATATTCCGGATATCGAAACGTCAACAAGATGGGCGTCGATCGACTGCATTACCACAGCAGGGTTGATTGAATCCGTGTGCAGATTGGCTCCGTTGATTAGGATCGGTCCATTTCTCTGAAGGTCGGTCCCATCCCCAGATATTGCAAGCCCGGATAAGGGGGAAACAGAGCTTATCCCAGTCAACTGCAGATCTATGCTGTCGACTATAGAAAAGCCTACTTTATCGCTATTGGATGTGCAATTTACACAACTCACATTCTTACCCGAACTGATAAAATCGTTTGAACGGATGAATGAAAATCCTGCCTTATCTGAATTTATGCCCCCCATAGCTCCATTTCCGGAAGTAAGAGCATTCTCTATCCAAACATTAGATGAGTCCATGATTCGTACGCCAGAAAGCTGATTCATCGAAGATGTGAGTCCTACTACCTCTGGATGGAATTCTCTGACATCGATGCCCACGCCACCATTCTGAGTAGTTGTCCAATTGTATCCTGTTGCACCTCCCTTCCAGAGTAGGATTCCGGATCCTTGCGCGCCCGTCACGCTGACGTCTTCCAAAGTTACAGGCCAACTAGCACTTCTGAGATAGATGCCAGCCTTTTCCCCTGGCCCAGAACCAGGGTTTCTTGAGCCGTCATCGGAAGATTCGATATCTCTGAATACGGATGTACCATCAATCATGTATGCCTTAAGTCCCGTAGCGTGATTCGAAATTAGATCTAAACCTTCGATAATTGCGCCACTTGTGTTGAGTTCGACAGCAGAACTGGCAAGGCCCTGTGTTTCTGAGTCGGGGCCTCCGGTTCCCGAAACAGTAGCATTTCTGATAACTGCATTCACATTCAGATCGTTCCATTTGGAACGATTATATTGCTCAATCATTATTCCCCGATACTTCGAATTGGAGATGGAAATGTTCTCAAGGGTGGGACGCGTTGTGAATCCCTCGGATATATGGCGTACGAAAACCCCATTATCCGATTTCTCTATCTCTGTATCTGATATCAACAGAACAGAGTCTTCAACCCATATTCCTGAGGAGACAGCAAGAGTTGCTCCACTTATATTAGTGATTGATAAGTCTCTGATTACCCCTCCAGAGCCGCCCCAGACATTGAGTGCTCGAGTGACTAAGTTGTCAACCAGTAGGCCGTTAACTATCGGGGCGCTCCCGCTCCCCAGCGATAGGCCAATACCATATCGCCATGTTCCTGACATTCCGTGTACATCTTGGCCGCCTCCGAGCACAGTTAGATTGTTGATCTGTGGATTTGCGGAGGAGAATAAATCAACTGCCACGAAATCAGCATTGATTACTGTAATGTTGTTCATTATCGGATCGGAATCTATGACTATTATTCCTCGTGAAGCATTTGCAACTGTTAGATATGAAATCGATGACCCCAAACCTCGGCTGAGGGGTTCGAATTGTATTCCATTGTGTTTACCATTAATCGAATTTACCATTACTTTCTCGCTTGCTGTTCCTTGAACGGAAAGCCTGCCCTCAATTTCTATTGATTCTCCCTCTCCGATTCTAATTTCCGTTCCCGGTAGCACTTGGACCACTTGATCATCATCAATCACCGCTCCATCAGGTAAATTTACAATTCCAGACCATACGATAACTGTGGTAGAAGAAGTGACCGCCGGAGCCAAAGAAAGTAGAATTAACCCGACGATGATGAGGGGCCATCGAGGGGTCGGATTCGGCTCCGCTTGCAACCTCACTATGCCAGTACAGCATGATATCGTTGTATGCTTTGCCATGACATGTGCGTCGTACAAATTGTAGGGAGGCATGATAAACGGACTTTCATTCCGAGGAATTGAGGGGATTTTTATCGAGACCGCGTTTGTTCTGATTAAAGCCCTTCCAATGAAAGAAAGAGACGTTTATGCGAGTCTTCTCAAAATGGAATCAGTTGTAGAAACTCACTCAGTGTATGGGGAGTATGATTTAGTTGCGAGGGTTGATTTTGAAGATTCTCGGGCAATGACCAGGTTTCTGATTGAAGAAATGCGAGCGATTCCGGGCGTCTTAAAAACTGAAACTTTAATTTCCGCAGAGGTGTAAGTTTGTCCGTAGGTTTTGTGCTCATAACTACTGAACCCGGAAGTGAGATTTCCGTCAGGAATGCTTTGGACTCAATTGACGGCGTATCCGGTCGATGGGTTGTCTTTGGAAGTCACGATCTCTTAGTTAAAGTAGAAGCAAGTGATGAGGGTAAAATTACAAAAATAGTAATCGGAGATATCCGTGCAATCGAGGGGATTACCGATACACGAACGCTCATCGGCGCCGAGATCTGATTTCAATATGGATTTCATCAAGAAGTTCTGAAGCTGCCCTAACACAACCCGCCGCCCTGAGTCTTCGAGTTGCTTCTGACCATAGCCGTATCCGATTATCCGGATGGTTAGCTCCGCTCCAATACCATGCGAATGCATCAATTCTTCTATGCTCAGGCGTATTAGCATTCTCTTCGAGGTTAAACTCAGCATCATGAGCCTCAATGAGCCATTTGGGCATCTTGGGGTAAGATGAGTCAAGCCCCCAGTGAATCTTCTTCAGTCGCGCATATCTTCCGGCTGTGCATTGAATGGATTCTAAGAGCCTCGATTCTGCTATGTTGTTCCAAGGGCGTAATGTGATTTTCAGATCTATCTCCTCCAATCGGGGATGACCCTCGCCAAGAATTTCAACTATTGATGATCTGAGTGAGGCTGCTTCAATTACATCACTGGAACTTGAAGCTATGATATATCGAAGAATCAACCTTGAAGCCAAAAGAGAAGGGCTCATTTCGGATGATATGCCCTCTGTTTGGTTCAACCTTTTAGTAAGCCTGATTCCCAAATCCTGATCTAAAGGCCCGGGTAAACGATCATCATGCATTGCGATAGCCCCCCTCACCAATACTCTCGCTTTCTCAGAGTCGGGGAGCTGATCAAGAAGTAGCCCTTCTATTCTGGAACGCTCTTTATCATCTCCGCTCATACGGGCGCATTCAAGTTCTATTTTCCAACGATCAAGGCCTTCCGCAATATCACTTGCTATTTCTCTTGCTGCACTGGCTTCTCCTCTTGAAATCGCAACATTTGCGGACAGAATGCGTAAATCGTCCCTATTCTCTCTTTCCAGTGCGTCGCTGAGTAATGAAGCGGCAATGGCAGATTCGGATTCCTTAGAGACAGATTTAGCGAGATCCTGGTCGAGGCTTTGCCCTGCAGCAATTCTATGATGCATTTCGAATGCTCGCGCCACATGGCCTTGGATGGCAGACCAATGAGCAGCCAGATTGGCGTGGATCGATGCCTTTGTCACCTCGTCCATAGCCGCTGAATGTACATTTCTGATCAGATGATGAGCTTCAAAACCAGACTCCCCCCATTTCAGAATTGCTGCCTCATCCAAAATATCGACAATTTGATCGGAGAGGGAGTTGTTCCTCTGGATGGGAAATGGTTCCAAGGATAATTTGTCAAGACCTTGCACTGAGGATTTGCTCAATCTGCTCAAGACGGTAGAAGTCACAAACTCGGCAATTGGAGTTTCAGGTGTGGGGAGGTCATCTCCCTCTCTCCACAACTCGATTGCCAGAGGATGCCCTCCCAAGGCGGTTGCTATCTGTGTTGCACGATTCTGTTCTAAATGAGGGGCTATTTTGGACGCGGCCTCGATATCTACTCCTTCTAACGGGTACCGGGTAGCAGAAGGAATCGTTGAGAAGATGCTAGGAGTTCTCGTTATGACCAGCATAGTCGCATGAGGAGCATTCTGAATCATAGATTTGATTGGCTCTGCATGCCGTTTGTGAATTTCCTGTGCCTCATCAAGGACATAAATAGAATTCTCTTCAAGTCTTGATGCGGAAAGTTTTGGAGATTCCTCAATGGAAAATTTAGTCCATGATTTCATAATTTGATTGATATCAGTCGCTGCATTAGCCGTACACCACTCAAATTTCTTGCCTTCTTTCTCCAGGCTATGCTTGACAGCCCGTGCAAGGGTTGTCTTACCAATGCCGGGTAGTCCAGTTAGAGTCACAATTCCAGGCTCGGAAAGTATGCCTTGGAGAGCCTCGATATCGGCCGATCTTCCAAATGCAGTTGGAGCACGTCTGTGGATGTCATGTAGTATGCTCAATTCGTCTAGTAATTCTAGACCTTTTTGCGTCAACAAGAGCACGGTTCTTCTCCTTGTGGCCCCAATCACATTGCTCTTGATTGATTGTATCAATCCTTTTGATTCGAGAGAGGCTGCTGGCACGTGAAGGGCCGAACGGACCACTCCCAATCTTAATGCCAAGGCAGGCAATGAAAGTGCCGGAGGAAAGTCTCGGCGTAGATTTCTATCTACCTCTACACTTGCGAGAGCGGTCAACAACCTCTCCTCGGGCCCTGTCAGCACATGGTGGGGGTCAAGCCATCACTTCATGGCCCTTGGCCTATTAGGGAACATCGAAGATGCCACTCAAACCTCGTGATCTTGACCTTCCAGAAGCTCCTGGTGTCTATCTTTTCAGGACTGATTCAGGTAGGGTTCTGTATGTTGGAAAGGCAACGAATATCAGAACCAGAGTTAGGTCATATTTTTCTCCTAATCCAGACAGAGCGATGATTCCACAATTGGTCTCAAGTTCTGATGATGTCGATTTCATTGTAACACGAAGCCCAAATGAGGCCCTTGTGTTAGAGAAACAGTTGATTAGGAAGCATAAACCAAGGTACAATTCAATGTTCAAGGATGACAAGACATACCCATTTATCGCCATCACGAAACACGAATATCCTCGCATCATCTACACGAGAAGACCCCCAAAGGGATCGAAGATATGGGGGCCTTTTCCAGATGCTGGTGCAGCCAAGAGAGTCATAAAACTGCTAAGAAGGCATTTCGGAATTCGGGATGAGCGGGACAATGTACCTTTCGGTTACGAAGATCATGGAGGACTTGAGGGATACAACAGCAGAGTCAGAGTGGTACAAAGTGTCCTTGACGGTGATGCTGCCTCAATAATCAAGGGTCTTCAAAAGAATATGGATATCGCTTCAGAAACCATGCAGTATGAGAAAGCTGCAAGTTTCAGAGATATGATAGCGGTCATTCAAAAAACAATTTCAGATCAGATCATACGCAGTCGATTCTACACTGAGGTACATGCTGTAGGATTCGCACACAGAGGAGATTTTGGGAACGCAGTAATCATACAAGCCGATGAAGGAGTAATCCAAGGGCAGGTTACCTATCCGATGATACACAGAGGGGACGTTGGGGAATCGGTATCATTACTTGTCGCAGAGCATTATTCCAGCCAAAGGCCCCCAAAGATTCTCCTTACACCGAAGGATCTCGGTAGTGACCTCAAAAAATGGCTGTGCGAAAGGCGTGGTGCTGCCGTGGAAGTTCGTGTTCCGGAGAGAGGGAAACTTGCAAAACTCAGACGCTTGGCTGATCGGAATGCTGAGCTACACGTTGAACGTGCGAAGAGCAGATCTTCGGGAAAGGTAGAACAACAAGCCGCCGATGATGCAGCAGAGTTGCTCGGAATGAGCAGACTGAATCATGTTGTGTGCTTCGATATGGCACAGCTTCTTGGGGAGTCGCGAGTAGGGGCATCCGTCGTTTTCAGAAATGGTCGTCCTGAGAAGTCAGAATATCGAACCTATCGTGTGAAGGACGAAGCTGCGGATGATCTTCGAATGATGACCGGAGTTGTAGAGCGTTGGTTGAAACATCAGAATGAATGGCCAGATTTGGTCATCTTGGATGGTGGAAAGACCCACTTATCTGCAGTGCTTAGAATGCTCGATTCTCATGATCTAGCTGGTGTTTTCCCTGTAATCGCCCTGGCGAAAAGAGAAGAGACAGTATTCACAGAGGATGGTAGGGAATTCGTTCTAGATAGGAAAGGCCGGATGATTGTACATGCGAGAGATGAAGCACATCGATTCGTAAATTCATATCATCGAAAGAAGAGATCGAAGGGAAGTCTGAGAAACCCGCTGGAGAACGTGGAGGGTCTTGGGGCAAAGAAAATTCAGGCTCTTCTGAGGCATTTCGGGGGAATCCAAGGTATAGAGCATGCCAGTCTGGAGGAGTTGAGGGCCATACAGGGGATAGGAAAAGAGCTAGCGAGAAGGATTCATGAGTCATTCAGAAAATACTGATTGACTAATCGACGGATTCAATCCATTCCATGGTTGCTTTTTCAAGCGCATCCGCTTTCTTTTTTCGCTTGAGTATCCGCTTTACTCGTCTTCTCCAGATAAGTAAACCAAGAATCACCGAGATCGCAAGTAAATATGGAATGACCTCTGTCAAAACCAGTGACCAAGATATCATGATTGAGAGTTCGACGGTATCTTTTTTGGTCTCACATGGAAATTGTTCTTGCGCAACTTCGCAATCGAAAACTGGAGTCATATAGACAAGGGTCGTATATTCTCCAGATCTCTCTATGTATGCTCTTTGCATGCTGCTCTCAAACACGAGAACGTCTATCGATTTGGGAAGTTTGATGCGTTCGATTACTACTGGCCTTATTGTTCCAAGTTCAGTTTCTTCATCCAATGGGACGACGCTGACTGCTCCTGAAAATGGCCCAATACCGTCCATGCTTATTCCAGGAGAGACAGAATTTCTGATTGTGGATATGAATGTTGTAAATGCGGTTTGTTCAGCCACCCTGATTCCGAGTTCATCGTCATCAAGCGAAATTCTAACTTGGGCATCGGACATAGAGCCGCCGATTCGAAGTGGTTGCCTATCAGACAATTCTGGCGACTCTAATGAGTCGAATCTATCTATAAAAAGAGCGAGGGGGGCGTCTGAGAGATCAAATGATGGAGTGACAGTGCCCAGATTTCCCAATTCAATTTCAGAACCCTCTTCTTTGCCCAATTCAATCATTTGTAAACGGATTCTATTTGTCATCTCTTCAGCAAGGTCTTGCATGCCCTCATTGGATATGTCAAGATCTATTGGATGATTGTCATTAGGAAATGGGGAGTCTATTCGCTTAAATTCAGTCCCATTCAATATTCCTCCTTCTGCCTTGTCTCCCACGCTAACGACGTGCCTCATCAGATCAGAGGGCATTGGAGAGATTTCCACCCCCTCGATGCCGAAGTCCACATCGATTCTGTAGAGGTCTATGGTAAAGTGAAGGTCAAAGTCAACTGTTGCTGAGGATGATAGTTCCCGAATAGATATTTTTTCTACATTAAAGGCGACCGTAGCCGAGACACAGGTGGACTGTGAGGATTTACAAATCACGTCTTGACTATCATCTGTACAGGGGGTAGAATTCATGCATATCGCATGCCTCCAATCGAATTGTCTGGTGCCTTCAACGCTGATTTGTTGGATTGCGTCTTCCTCAGATACATCAAGTATGAGCGCCGACGGGTTTCCAATTTTCGATTTTACCCAACTTGGAAGATTTATTCGTATTTTCAAATCTGAGTCAGGGAGTATGTCTGGAAGGCTTCCTGCTATCCAACCGACATCATGAGAGAGATCAACTGATAGTACAGACATCATCCTTGCCAAATCTTGGTCTGAGAATGCAGAAATGTCAATCTGTGCAAGGTCCATGCCGCTATTCTCTAAAAGACGTGCGAATGTTTTCGAGAGTTCTATTGGAGCTGGGTTACTGTACGCTGATATTAGAATCGGGTACGTCGTTCCCATAGAATTGGGGCCAGCCAGACAATATCGAGAAGGGGATGTCTCTGAACAAGTTGAACCAGGCGTATGGATGAAATCAAGTCCACCGGTTTCATTGGTCTGAGAAAAGTATGGTGTCTCCAATTGTATGTCATTTCCAAGGACCTCGCTGAGGGATTTGGATATCTCTTCCATTGGTATGCCGTTTATGACTTGATTCAGCCCTAAATCTGTTTCCTCGTCTAGAAGTCGAAGTCCGTCAGCAGTGACCCATGGGACATCAACTCCATCCTGTTCAATGTCGATTGACCATGCCTCTAGAGTGGAAGAATCCAAGTGATGCAGAGCGATATCTAGGCCGAATCTGGCATTAGATGTGTCAACAGCATCTACGACTAGGTTGATGGATAACCCAGGTTCATCCGTCTGACTCAGATCAACAGTGGGAGTTTCATCCGGTAGATGGCGAATTGTTGTATCCAATGTCAAAAGAGAAGGTGGTTGAATCGGGTTTTCTCCTGTTCTGTCCTGGTCGATTACGGCAAATCCTTGTGTTCTTGAATCAGTGATATCTTGGTCTACAATCAATGTGCCTTGTCTAGCTGAAATTGCTTCAGCATATTGAGGTGGGGTGAGGGACATCTCCAGAGACTGGCCTGGCTCGACTAAAAGGTCGAATTTGAGATCTACCGAAGCGCCCATTATCAAGAGGCCGCGAAGGGTTCTATCGAGGTTTCCTCTGGTTTCGTCCATACCAATTGAGGAGGCATTGATTGTCACCGATAGTGCTGATCTGACACAAATGGGGGGCCAGAATGGATCATTGTCTCTGAATTCAACTTCATCTGCAGAATCTATTGATGAGTCTGCAGTGCACTGCAAATTCGAGGAAAGTGTCCTCGGTATGGTGCTGACTGTGTTCGTAACAGGTTGGCCTATAGATTCAAAATTCTCCCCGAGGACATTTGTGACCATTCGATCTACTTCGTCGAACATCCTGTCACTTACAGTTCTCCCATCGCCTGTTTCTTCATCGAAGAAATTCCTGATATAATCAGCGGGAATTCCGTCCTCAGGCCCGGAGTCTCCCTCGAGGTCTATTTCTTGCAGGCCCAGCTGTGATCTGCCTACCTCGTGCATAGCAACAAAGATCTCTATCTCTATTTCACTCGCACTTTCCATAGACAATTGAACTGCTATTTGTGACCAATCTTGGCCGATACTACCATCCAAATTTGAGTCGTAATCGTCGCAAATTCCTCCCGGGGTTGAGTTAGTGTCACAAATTGAATTCTGAACCTCTGGTGAGCCCGGCGGCGGATCTGCACTGACCGTCGATATCGCCATTATGACGACGAGGAAAACTGACGTGGATTTCCCTCCCATAGTACTGTTCAGAGGGGTGACCGTCTTTATCATCGCGCCTTCCCGTCTGCCTATGACTCGTTTCGATCCTCACTCCAATTTGGAGGAAGGTCTTAGGAATCTATTGATTGAGAGTGGGTTTTCAAAGGATATTCCTCTTCCGTCTGACGTACCAAAGAAGTGGGAGATTTTCGACGACGTCGTGATTCTTCCATCCTCGGCCTTCGTAAGCAAATTTTGGGACTCTGTTTCTGAGCCATCCCTGTGGATCTGCGTGGCTAAATCCCTAGGGGTGGAGAGGGTCTTCCGCAAGGGAGAGGTCGAAGGACCAACTAGGAATCCCTTGATTGAGCCTTTGCTTATGGGTCCGAGAGGAGGATGGGCCGTTCGAAAGGAAAACGGCATTCGCTATGGCTACGATATTCTACGATGCATGTGGAGCGCTGGAAATGTCAATGAGAGAAGGAGGATGCGTGAAATAGCAAAAAAAGGAGAGAGAATACTGGATATGTTTGCGGGAATTGGTTATTACACTCTTCCATCCCTATTGGCAGACCCCAGCGTCACCGTATGGTCTTGTGAGTGGAATTATGCCGCAATAGAAGCGCTGAAATGGAATCTTGATGAGAATAACGTTCAATCTCAATGCACTGTCTTGGAAGGAGATTGCATGGAAACGGTGACTTCGCTTAATCTCAAGGTCGATCGTATAATCTTAGGGCTTCTCCCAGATGCAACATCTGCGATTTATGCTGCTGTTGGAGCCATGTCTGAAAAAGGAGGCATGATTCATCTGCATGGATTAGCAGCCTCAGGGGAATATGAACACTATTCGAATAATTGGATATCAGAAATTCAGGCTGCTTCAAATGGATTTGAAGTTCATCGGGCTGCGATGCATCGTGTCAAGAGTTATGCGCCAAGATGGGATCATGTGGTACTGGATGTAAATCTGATTCCTCATTACGACTATGAATGAGGCGGGAGTGGTTTGAATCATGCGTGAGGCGCTTCCTGATTGGCTGTTTACTGCAGCTCAAAGATACAACCTCACGTCCTTAGAAAATCGAGATGCATATGCTGGCCTGATGGCTGTTCCAATGGATTCACTGTCTGAAATACTGGATTGGACATTCAGATCGCTTCCAGATGAGATTTTGGTGGGATTAGACGTAGATACCGAAAAAACGGATTATTCAGAGGAATTGTCTCGTTATATCGGTTCATCAAACGAGCCTGACTTATTTGCAGGCCAAGGCATGTTGGTTGGAAGGCCGCATCTTGTTAATCGTGGCGATTCATATGAAGTACATCATGTCCCGGAAGAGTGGGTCGATGGTTTATTTTCAGAAGATAGGGGTCCTCGTGGAGGGAGGTTTACCCATTGGTTACACACACATCCTAATGCCCCAGCAGTTCCAAGCGGGGCTGATGCAGAAGCTGCACAATTTACCGAAGGGGTAGATTTGATTCTTGGAGTTTGGTTTTCTCCAGAAGGAGCAGCTCCTTGGTTCGATGATGTGGAAGGCGTAAGGAGGCCTCTTACTGAGCTACCAGATGAAAAGGATCGGCCGATGATCGGACGTGCTGTAACAGGACACAGGATACATGGGCTGGAGTTGATTGCCTTTCACAAACGTGGTTTAGCGATAAATGTAGTATTGACTGATTCATTCGGCATGCCGATAGAATGAGGAAGTATCGCCGAATTGGCATCATATTTTGAAAACAGAATCCCGATAATACTGTAGTTCGCTTATAGATCCCCTAATGTCCTCTAGAGCCTTATGGTTCGGGGGTTTCGTATGCCTAGGATGATCCGGCGCCCATCTCCTGATGACCTCTTTGAATGACGATACATCGACTATTCGGTACGATAGAAACTCATCCAAAGCTGGCATCTCTTTTCTTATGAATCGGCGATCATGATGCACTGAAGAGCCTGCTAGTGGAAGTCCCGGTGGACAGTGCTCCTTCAAGAAGGACAGTGTTTCAGATTCGGCCTCTGAGATACCGACCCCATCCTTCAATATTCTATCTACTAATCCAGAAGACGTGTGAGTCTTCATGTTCCATTCGTCCATGCGATCAAGACGGCTCAAATCGCTGGGGGCTACTGCAAGTACTGGGCCCTCTGCGACTAGCGTAAGATCCCCTTCTGTGACTATTGTGGCAATTTCTATTATGCAGTCCCCTTCATCAGGGTATAAACCGGTCATTTCTAAGTCGATCCAAACCAAACGCCGCTCGCGCATAATCCCAGTTACAACGCTGAGAACACATAGCAGTTGGCTTGATGCATGAGATGATAACCTGTTCCATCTGGTTTAGGCTGTGGCTAGCATAGGATATGTGGAACTACTCCAAAGGAATCGTCCTTTCAGGAGGCTCTTTGCTGCAAATATGATATCATTCATCGGAGATTGGTTTACGATAATCTCAATGTTCCTACTAGCTGGCGAAGTCTCGGATGGCTCTCCGCTCGCCATAGCTGGCGTGATGGCAGTTCGCAGTCTGACGCATGCGCCCTTAGAACCGCTAACCGGAATGTTTGCTGATAGATATTCTCGAAGAGGTCTGATGGTTCTCGCTAACGGTTCCTCATTCGTGGTACTAACGACATTTCTGGCATTTGATTTGCTGGGCAGTCTTTGGTCAGTGTACGCTTTGACCTCGACATTGGTATTAGCAAGGGTGCTATTCGACCCTGCAGAATATGCTTATCTTCCGAATATTTGCGACGAGGAGGAGCTTCTGACTGCTAATGCAATGGGAAGTGCAGGGTGGTCTGCCTCTCTTGGCATAGGTGCAGGCCTTGGTGGATTGACTATCTCCCAGTTGGGTGTTGAAATGGCGCTCTGGATCGATACGCTGACATTCTTAATTTCCGCTATGATGTTCGCCAGCCTGCCATTTGGAGGGCCAAGTCAAGATGAACAAGGCAAGGGGGGAATACTGACCGGTCTCGTGGAAATTTTGGATGGTTGGAAACACCTCAAATCAAATCCGCCAATAAGGAGAGTTGTTTTTGCCAAAGCGATGTGGGCTGCTGGCGGTGGCGCCCAGGTATTCCTGCTGATACTCATCGGCATGGAAGCAGGATTCGGTTCAGTTGCTGCTGGGTCAATAGGAATACTGTATATGGCTCGTGGTTTTGGATCCGGAACTGGGCCCGTGATAGGTAGAAGACTCATGAGATCGGATAGGCTGCGGCCTTCTCTTCTTGGATGGTCTATTTTGATATCAGGTGTATTCTATCTAATCATATCAGCCGTTGAGTGGACTTGGGTGATACTTGCACTGGTTTTCATATCCCACGGGAGTAGTGGCATAAATTGGGTACTCAGCACTACCCTCCTCCAAGAGCGGACGGAGGATGAATGGCGTGGTCGGGTGGCCGGTTCGGATTACTTCCTTTTGACAGGGATGATGGGGTTCTCCGCACTGGGAGCCGGTTTGGTCATGGAATATGATATTTTGAATCTCAGAGAAACTATCGCTGTGACTGCATTCATTCAGATAATAATGGGGATGGCTTGGTTGACTTTAGCAACTCCATCGGAACGATCGATGATGCTGCCTAAAGGGTACTAGCGGCTTCAAAACCAGTCAGCTACCCGCTGTTTCCATGTGTAAAATATCTCATTACAGGTGATCGGAGTGATTGTTTCTCAAATTCCACCGACATGTAGCATCAAAAGTGCCGATATGAACATGGTTGGAAGCAAAGCCTCGAACAGAAGATTAGCCCTTCTCATCGGAGACTTCCGACGAAAATCTTCTAGCTGCTCTCCAACTATCTGATTCATTCTCATTCGGATTACACTCATCACAGTGGAGTGTATTTGTTCAGAGAATGGCGCAAGGATATTGGAGTCTAGTCCACGCTTTATCTGCTTTACAACAGCAACGGCAATCGGATTTCTAGACAACAGCCCCGCGAAACCTGATAATATCCCATTCTCACCTTCAACCGCCTCTTTCAGATCAGCCTGCTGGAGCTCATTGAGGAACCATGACCTTCTGAAATCTTGATTCAAATTCCATGACCTGAACTCCTCCTCGGCGAACATCCACATCCCCTCTAATCGTATGTGTGTCACATCCAAGAATGCCCTGAGCCTAGAGGACCTGCGTATGTCTCGAGCCAGCCAAAGGACAAGGAATCCAGCGAAAATGGGATAAGACATCGGAGACAATTCAGATGCTAGTATTTCTCTTGCTCCAACCAACGTCATTACTGGAAGAGCAATCAGCATGGGTGCGAAGAGAATGAATACTTCACTGAGGATGAAGGATTTGCCGAGGCTCTGGATCGAGGGTTTCAGAAATATATCGCTCACATTCATCAGATTCGAGACGGTGCTTCTGTGCTCGATATCGTCATCGATTGATGTTGCTAACCGTCGTAGTGGACCGATTATCATGGAAATCCTAATGATGAATGCAGCGGTAAGAACCACAACCAAGTAATCCCTGACCGTTTCTGGCGGCAATACTGGAAGTAACTGCACGTCATTTCCCCCTAATCAAACAATCATGAGGATTACACAAGAGTCTTTTCTCGCCGGTTATGTTGATTGCCGGCCTAATTTTATTGCCGGATAGTCGACCGTTTCTTGCATTTTCCTCCGTAATATTACGAATATTAGCATCAGCGATGCCGTTAGAGCCAGCAGTGGTGCCAATAGGGCTAACAAAATCAGTAAAATGGAGGTGAAATCCTCGAAGAGGGAGAAAAATGGATTCGCCAGACCCAGCGTGAACATCGAAGATAGTCCCCTTCCTGCAACCGTCGCGGATTGAATTGATAGGGACGCACCTCCCCCTGCGATAATTGCAAGAGCCCATTGAATGGATGGATCTGCCCCTTCCATGGATACAGCAACCACAGATACTCCGGCGAGACCCGCCATGGGAGTCGCGAGAGAGTCAAGCATGTTGTCCATCCATGGAATTTTGTAAGCCATTATCTCGGATAATGAAGCCACGGCGAGAAGCAAGATCGACACGTCGGACGAAAAAGCCTCGAATTCAGTACCCTCTATGCTTACATCGAGGAAACCAAGCCTAACCCAGACGGCCATCAGGAACGGGGGCAGAAATACCCTGAATCCAGAGGCTGCAGCTAGACCCAGTCCGGTAGACGCGGCAATTAGCAGTTGAATGCCTTCCATGGTCTATACGCGTGCCGATTCAGCCATAGGCTTCTTGGCTTCTTGATCATTGAAACGCATCTTTGTGCCTTTTCCTTGAATGGTCATTTGACCAATTATATGCAAGTTGTAGTATCTTGAGGAATTCTCCCTGTCCATCTTTTCTCATCCTATCATGCAGGGCTTCATTTTGAATGAATACATCGCCCCATATGTTTGCCGCTGTTCCTTTGCCTCCCTTGGGCATGTCGAATACCTCGTCCAATGTCGGTTCTAACATTGACTTCCAAACTCTAGCAGGGTCTACGGCCATGGTGACCTCCACAATAATCTCATCTGTGTTCAAACCGGTACCTGTCTGCCAAGTGTCTTCGCCCATGTCCGCTAAGAATGGAAGACAGATGTCTGAGACCGACAACGCAGTAAGGGGGTCAGCTCCTGTCATTTCAGCGAAGGCATCACGCATCCTACCTCTGTCTGCACCTTTACTACCAACCAGAGTTCTCATCTGATCTATTGAATTGGGTACAAGGAACCTTAGATCAGTGAAGTAAACGAAAGGCTTCCCATCTTCGGGAGCGAAGATATGCTTGAAGGGGGACTGTCCCGGTACCTCTCCTAAATCATCTAGCCTGTAAAGCGTCTTTAGAGCATTTGTCCCTATGGACTGTATGCAACGTCGAATTATTCTTTCAGGAGCAGCCGATACATCATTGAATGTATCCATATATTCACTCATAGTCATGATGTCATATCCACGTACTGCAAGTATAGTGTGTACGTTGGGCCCCTGAACATTCTCGCCATTGACTGATGCAGAGCTAATCCATTTCGCTCCTCTGCTGCTCTCGCTTCGAGCAACTAAATCTGCATATGCGGTGAATCTCCTTGAGACTCTATTCATGAAATCAGCTTGATCAAGTTTGGTGAAGAGGGACGCAGTGAAATTAGTCTTCAATGCATGATCTGCGACCTGGCTTGCGTTGACGCATGTCAGAAGGTTCCCTTGATCGTCTGGGTAGACGACCAGGCGTCGGCGCTTACCGCCCCCGCCAAGAGTCCCCGTCTCGTTACTCGTTAGGTAGTAACCCAGAGCAGCCGTAACTTCGAACAGCCTGGCATACTTGTCCTCATCACTAGCACCGCGTATCCACTCGTCAATCCCAGGTTCAACAAGGTGGAATTCAAGGGGAACGAGTTCGGACCCACCGCCAAACATCTGACGCACAGTGGCAGAACGCATCATACCCATCATTGTGTAGAGTGAAGTTTTCCCGGTGGTAATGTAAACATCTGTGATTCCATCCTCCCCAAATGATGCTCTTCTGTCGGGCATATTGACTAGTAGATTGAAGGCAGTAGCGTTCTCCCTGTTGCCATCTACAGCAGGCCATATCCAAGAGTAGGGCCTAGTCATCATGTAACCACTAGCGTCTTTTCCAAACCCTGCTGGGGAATATCTGGTCCAACCAAGTCTGTTGTTGAATGTGACTCCGCGATGCATCAAAGAGGGGTAATATACCTTGTCTTGAGGATCGGATCCAGGTACTACGCCCCTGTGTCCAAGCCCCCAAAGAATTGGTTCCCACTCTGCGTAAGCCGAGTCTCCTTTACCCAAAAATGGATGTTGATCCGAGATGTTATTCTTTGGCTTACCATTGCTGGACAAGATTGAACCGCCCAACCTATCTTCGTCTCCTGTTGAGCAGAAAAACAGGGTCTGTGTCGTAGAGACTTGTTTGGGAGTCCACATGTTTGCATTCACGACGGTCTTTTGACGGATGAAATCTGCAGGGGTGTCGATACGACGCTCGAATTTGAATCTCTGAGTGTCAATCCATGATGAGCCTAGGAATAAATTTGTATTCATGAGTCGGGCTTTCCCCGGTCCCACGTATCTTTCGATTGGGTTATCTTTAGCCTCGTCATTACCATCCAGACGAGCCCACGGGCCCTCCATTGGTATGTGTTTCAAGAATCTCTCATAATCCAGTTCTTTGCTCTCAGCTTCCTTTATGCTATCCTGAATTGCATCCATGAGACGGACATAAGTCTCTGATGGAGCGATTGTCTTTGATTTTCGCATTTCCGTATTCGATATGCTCCTATGTTCCCACATCTTACATTCACCTCAGAATTTTGGCTCCGGCTCCTCTTCAGGCTCTTCCTCTTTGCCTCCAAAAGGAAGTGACGGCATTGGGTTGTCGCCGGAGAACAAAAGGATCGCAGAGACCGCGAGAGAGCCTATTCCCAGTATTATCTTGAACATATCATCTGAGTCAGCAGTGATCAAGAAAGCATCGGCGAGAGCCAATACGCCTATTGCCCCGGAAAGTGCGATTGGCAGCATTTGTTTTTCATCGGCTTCGCTCATTGTTTCTTCTTCAGTCTGTCAATGTATATATTACCTGCCGCTGATGAACGGCTTACAAAAAAAAAGTCAGCAGGGTAATTTACGACAATACGCCTCTGTTTGACCTCGATATCGGTGCGAACATCAAGAACCAGTGATTGTTGGCAGTAGCATGGCTGGGAGGTCCCAATCTATCAAAAAGATGGGTTTCACACTTCGATCATCCCTATCCTGGATCCGCCCCACGGCTGCAGCCGTGATTGCTTACGCGGTATTGGGATGGACCGAAGTATGGCAGTGGGGAGGGATATTTGCTACGACATACCTGATGGAGTTGGTCGCAGTTTACCTATCTGTACCCACGGGCCCTGTCAGCGATGAATATGAGGACGATTCTGAAAATGAATCTGGTCGAAAAATGCCGAAAATAAAGAGGAAGTTCTGATTCAGTTATTAGCTAGCGAAATGAGTATTGTTTGCTTTCTTGTCCGCCTTACATTGAAGCCCCCATCAACCAACATCTGCTCGACCTTGTCGAGCACTCTTTGAGTCACATCAAGTTGAACTCCCCAATAGGCAACTTCTCCCTCGGAGTTTCCCGAGAACAAATGCTCTCCATCGTTGCTGAATGTAATACCATTTATTCGTCCCGGACCGCCTCTCAATGTCTTTCGCTCGGTGCAAGATTCTAGATCCCAGATTCTAATGGTGTTGTCTTTTGACCCACTTGCAAGGAGTTTGCGATCGGGCGACATAGATAGGGAGTAGACTTCTCCTGAATGACCTGAATAAGTTCCAGTGATCTCACGTTCATGAGTGTTCCACCGGTGTATTTGTTTGTGTTCTAAAGCGACAACGACGGATCGGTCGTCTTCGAGCATCACAAGAGAATTGATTGGTTTTTCAAACTCTGATGTGCCAGCAATGTGAGACCCATTAGGTAATTTCCAGACGTTGATCGACCCGTCTTCACACCCGCTAGCAAGCGTATTTCCAGATGGGGAGAATGACAATGCTGTCACGGCTTCTTCATGGGCCCTGAATTCCATGATTGTCTCTAGTGTTTGTACGTCTGATAATCTGACATTCCCATTGTACAGTCCTGATGCTATGATAGATCCAGTGGGGGCAATATCCACACTAAGCACCCCGAATCCGCCCAGGTCTATTGTCCGTAAGTGTTGTCCGTCAGAAGTATTCCACATTTGGACTGTTTTGTCTAGCGACCCGCATGCGAGAAGAGATCTGTCGGGAGATGCCACTAGACGGCCTTTGTATGCGGTTTGATCAAGAGTTCTGACTACAGTGTCGGTAGTAGAATTCCAGAAATGAATTCTCTGATCCATTCCAACCGAAGCACAAACAGAACTGTCCACGAATGCCACTGAAGTAATTGGGTCTTTGTGAAGTGTTCTGGAAAACAAAGGTCCGCTAAGCATGACCTCGATCTGGTCATTAGGCCCTTGCAGAACAGATAATCGTTCCTTCAATCTAAATATCCTGATGAAATCCAGAGCAGCCTTCTGCTCGTCTTGGGCTGCGGATTTCTTTTCCTCCTCTATTCTTTCTTTTATATCACCACTCAATCCTGCGAAAGGATTCGGAAGATTTTCTGAATCTTCATCCTGTTGGGGGCCCTCATTCATGCGCATCAATCCGATTTTCAGAATTACCCTTCATCCTCGGAACGGGATGATTCGATTCGTTTTCGGATGTGGTCACGTATCAACGGGGTGGCGAATAAACCGACTACAAGGAGGAGGGCAATGAAAGCCCCAAAGACTGCGAAGGTTTCGCTAACTTGAGCGCCTACTGACTCACATTGTTTGTTGTTATCTACATCACTCGGCACATCATTAGAATCAAGGGGGTCCGATCTGCAGCGTATCTCTTCCAAATCATCCCACCCATCGCCATCGTCGTCGAGATCTATTACTAGCGTTGACGGTATCCCTTCTATTAGATAATCTGTGAGACCGTCGCCGTCCGTGTCGAGATAAGCAGCTGGGTCATAGGGGAACGCATCGGGTCCACCCGAACATATCCCCGGGAAGCTTGTGCTTCCGTCGCAAATTTGGTCGTTGTCTGAATCTGGATCTGAATTATCACCAATACCATCGTTATCTGTGTCGGAGTATTCAGTTGGATCAGTTGGGAATGGATCTGATACATCGGGAGTTCCGTCCGTGTCACAGTCGAGGGAAAGTATGCATTCGGGATGTTCGTATTCATTAGCTAAGCCGTCTCCATCCGAGTCCAAATCAGAGTTGTCTCCTACTCCATCGTTGTCAAAATCACTCCAATCATTAGGATCTTCTGGGAACCTGTCCTCTGTGTTGAATGACCCGTCTCCATCCATATCTAGATCTTCATCATCACAAATGAAGTCGCCATCCAGATCATCAGGAACATCATTTGGATTGAGCGCAGATGAATCGCATTTGTACTCCATGCTATCCGTGTATCCGTCCCCATCATCATCAGCATCTTCATCTCCATAGAAGGCTGGCCATAGGGGGTCAACTTGATCCGCGAGACCATCTTGATCTCTATCCATCGGTATATTTGGGTTGAAAGGCTCGGGATCTTCTCCTCTGGAGCATGTGCCCACTACCTCGTTACTTCCGTCGCAGAACCCATCGCCATCTGAATCTGGGTTGAGCGGATCTGTTCCTCTATCATATGGTGAGATGTAAAATCCTGTTCCAGTCTCGACGGCGTCGTCAAGCCCATCGCCATCGTCATCAAAATCCTCAACAAAATTATCTGCGGCATCATCCGGGAGATTGTCCCAAAGCCCATCGCCATCGGTGTCCATAGGGAGTAAGGGGTCTACTGGATATGGATCGGGGCCAGTCGTACAAGATTGACGCGCATACGGGCCGTCGCAGATACCGTCTTCGTCAGTGTCTACTGAGGTGGGATCTGTTCCTGCTTGATGTTCATTTACATCATCTACTCCGTCATTATCGTCATCTGCGTCGGAAAGATCCCCGACAGTATCCCCGTCAGTGTCGAGCCAGTCAGATGGATCGAGTGGGAAGGCATCTTCTGAGTCGGTGAATCCATCATTGTCATCATCATCGTCAGCAACCGCCGGACCATTCCCATCGAAATCAGAGTCAGCTAATCGATCACCGTCCGTATCGACTGGGAAATTTGGATTTACAGGATAAGGGTCTGGACCGTAGGTACAAACTCCTGGCACTTCAATCGGTCCATCGCAGAATCCATCATCATCTGAATCTACATCAAGTGGGGAGGAGCCATGACCCAATTCCGCTGAATCGGAAATCCCGTCATTGTCATCGTCTGAATCCGAAATCAAATCAGTGTAAGAGGATAAATCATTAGGAACGCTGTCTGGTATTCCATCAAGATCGTTATCAGCCAAAACGGCTATCTCGATGTGAATGCTAACTGTCACCCCTGAAGAGTTGGTTGCATCTATTTGATACGTCGTAAGATCGGATACTTGAGTGGGAGTACCACTTATTGTCCCATCAACAGGAGAGATGTCGAGACCGTAGGGGAGTGTTGGCGATACGGTCCACGCAACAGCTGAGTTATTGGTTGCATTTCTGACAACCCAAAGGTCGCTTCCAGACGAGCTGTCCTTGGCATCGAAATACAAGTCTCGATTCATAATAACATAACCTGTGTTCCTTGCTGATTCGCTAGAATGAGACCCTGCTCGGATGTCTGCAAGTAAGGATGCGGAAAAATTAGTTGAGTCAATAACATGCGGTTCGAAACCACTCCCGCTTGATGATGCAGTGAAGTAAGCATGACCTTCGTCTGTAATGGTGAAACCACTGTATTGTCCTGGGTATGAGGATATTGCCCCCGTTGTGAGATCAGCGGCCAGCCACGACGTTGTGTTTTCTGGAGAGTAGAACCAAAGTTCATTTCCAGATGTTCCGTCATTTGCTGAAAACGCAATTACTCCGGCTATATTATGGAAACCTCCTGAAACTGAACCGGGATTACTCCCTTGCGATCCTGGCCTTATGTCCGAGTTGCGCGTGCACGTTTGATCTGCGGAGTTGAACGACCACAATTCGCTGCCATGAGTCTGATCTCTAGCAGAGAAATATATGCGCCCCCCGATAACTGTTGGTTCATCTGAGCCAGAATTTGGCTGTCCGCTTGGGCTTCCTTGCCAAATATCGCAAACCAAGGAGGCCTCCCAGTTTTGAGATGTTTTGTCTACCGCCCAGAGTTCTGTTCCGTGAGTTTGGTTACTAGCATCGAAAACGACGTAATTCCCGACATCCACGAAGGGTAGTAAATATCCCGGCAGGCTAGGAGAGCTTCCTGAATTTATGTCTCCGAGAAGAGTCGTGTGTCCGGTGAGTGTGTCATGTACCCAAGGCTCTATTCCGTTTGTGCCATCATCTGCATCAAAGAATAGCCATCGATCTGAAATTGGAACCAATCCGGAAAATACCCCAGGCGAAGATCCGGTTGACCCTGGAGAGAGATCTGTCACCATCATTGCTGTTCCGGTGGCCGGGTCATAACTCCAGAGTTCGTTTCCTTGTGCTCCGTCTTCTGCATTGAACCATAACTTTCCAGACATGGGTATCAATCCGGTGCTGCTTCCTGGCTTACTACTGCCACTGCCAGTGCGAATGTCCTCAATCATCCAGTATGTATCATTCATAGGGCTGAATGCCCATAATTCAGTTCCAGTTGCCGATTCAGTAGCATCAAAATACAGAATGTGGTCAAGAACGGCGAATCCACCATACTTTGCCACCTGGCCCCCATAAGTGCTTGACTGAGAGATTGAGGTAATCTCGGATATTGAGTCAGATGAAGGATCATATCGCCATAATTGTGACTTTGGTGTGTTTGAATCAAAATACAGAATACCGTCCATTGCCACCATGCCTGAATTCTGGCCCAGAGTGCCAGATTGGGGAATATCTGCTAATTTAATTGGAGGCTCTGGCTTGGGACAAATAATCGGAGGGGAGCAGTCCCCTTCTGCCTCGCTGCCAAAAGCAGACACAGCATTGAATGTCATTGGTACAATCTGAGAACCCTCAACTATTATCGATGGATGGTTAAAATCCGCTTGGATTCCCGAATCTGAGTGTGTTAGAGCTGAATTAGATTTCACCAGTCCAAGAGGGGTTGCAGAAGAGCCCAGCATGATCATGACGAGCAGCATAGACAGTGCAACACTGAGAGCGTGCCCGCGACCCATGTACAAAGCCAGATTGATCTTCTTCAAAAATGCGGTGCCGATGTGTAAGATATACAGGTGGACTTTCCTTAATTTGATTTTTTTTCGAATCTGCCCTGTAATTCCATGGAAGGCATCATTCACTTTACCCGATTAGGGTGCGGTATGGGTGACCGTAAGAATGGTATCGAGATATTTGTGCAATCTGTATCAGATGGATCAATGTCCGATGAAGAGGTGGTGCAATATCTAACAGACATATTCGAGAACGGGCTTGAACCGGACGAGACGGTTCTCTTAACGGAGAAGATGCGTGATTCTGGAACAGTGATTCAGTGGCCTGATGAAATTGGCTCCCTTGTTGTCGATAAACACTCAACTGGAGGCGTTGGCGACAAAGTTTCGATTGCCTTGGCGCCTGCCTTAGCAGCCTGTGGTGCGAAAGTTCCAATGATATCTGGACGAGGTCTGGGGCATACTGGAGGCACTCTTGACAAGCTGGAATCAATACCTGGATTTAGGACTGATATTTCGGTTGAAAAATTGATTGAACAGGTGTCGAGAATAGGTGTTGCAATGGTCGGTCAAACTGAAGACCTGGTTCCTGCTGATCGTCGAATGTACGCCCTTAGGGATGTTTCTGGACTAGTAGCGTCAGTCCCGCTCATCACTGGAAGCATCATCTCAAAGAAGGCAGCGGAGGGAATCAGGGCACTTGTACTTGATGTGAAAACTGGCAGAGCTGCATTCATGAAAGAAAGGGCATCGGCTGAGGAGTTAGCGCGTTCCATGAAGAATGTCGCTGAAGGAATGGGAATATCTACGACTTGTCTGATAACGTCAATGGATCATCCCATTGGACATGCTGTGGGCAACTCTTTGGAGATTGTTGAGTCAGTGGAGGCACTCTGTGGAAGAGGTCCGAATGATTTGGAAGAGCTTGTGTGCATCCAAGGCGGCTTACTACTACACTCGATTGGCTTGGCGGTGGATCAAGGTCATGGGTCTGCTATGATACTTGATTCACTTTATGATGGATCTGCATTTGGAAAGTTTTTGGAGATGGTAGAAGCACAAGGTGGGAACACCTCGATATTCGATTCTGATCAAGACTTGTATGCAGGTCTTGGCTTGATTAGCCCTGAATTATATTCAACTGATATTTTTTCTGGCCATAACGGATGGGTTTCGGATATAGACGCTATCTCAATTGCTGATCTGTGTCTAAATATTGGGGCAGGAAGAACAGAATTGGAAGGTTCGATCGACCATGCTGTGGGTGTTGTAATCCATGTAGGGGTAGGAAGTCCTATCTCAGCGAACGAGATTGTGGCCACAGTCTACCACAGAGGGGGTTTATCTGATGATCTACACGATATTGAGAGTGCGTTCATAATATCTGAAAATAACCAAACTCCAACATCCAGAATTCTGGGTGTTGTCTAATCAAACATTTGGCGCTCTCCCTGCCATGATTCGCCTCCATAAAGGAGGGACCAGGCATGGCCACCAGCATGCGTAGTACCCAGCAGGAAGAGTCGGGGCGTCAGGGTGAGGTCGTAATTTCCAGAATGGCACAGATGCACGAAGATGGTGGTCGCTGTGACGAGTCAGCTCAAGAAGACTCCATCGCGACCATCTTGATTCAGTGTTCCATGCATGTTCTGCTTGGAATTTCCTATCTGAGTCGCCACGTCTCAGTCCCCAGTGTCTAATGTAATTGACATACTCAAGAGTCAGAATTGATATCGCAGAGAGGATTAGCCAACCAATTGCAATTGGTGCTGCTTGTTTGTAACCTAGGAGGTACATGCTTGTCAACAAAGCGAATATCGAGATTTGAATGGCAAGTCCCTTCCATGAAGGATTTGAGAAGCCTGTTCTTCCTTTCTTGTTGTGTATTCGCACGGACGACAAAAACTGTCCAGGGATAGTTCTAAGCCAAAATGACCAGATTCCCTCCTCGGCTCTCGCACTTGCTGGATCGTCATCTGTTGCAACATTTCTGTGATGGTTGTGGTTATGTTCAGTAGTGAAGTGTGGATAGTTTATGCTGAATAAGAGAAGTCGCGCAAGCCGCCATCCAGGACTCTTCGGACGTTGGTGGCCCAGTTCATGAGCAGTCACTATCGCTGATGCCGCTGCTGCAAGGCCAGTTGATAATGAGGCTGTGATGAGCCAAACGGTGATTCCTTCTGAATATGCAAAGAAGAAGAATGAACCCATCATAACGAAGTGTACGACACCATGCATCCACAACAGCGTGATAAATGGTGTACCGGATTCTCTAGGGGGGCGTGTAATCTTTGACTTCCCCATGACAAGATCGAGAATTGGACTGATGACCCAAATGAAAATGACGCCTAGGAGTGTGTAAACTCCTCCAAGAAGATTTCCAGCAATTACCAAGGAGGGGCTTATGAGGCCCAACAGGTGCAAAGGCCATGGCTCAGGAACCAGTGTTTCATCTTCTTCCATGTATTCTTCTCAAGAGGTTGGATGCAAAAAGGTGTGCATAATCGCAATAATCGATTATTCGTACAAAACAGAGTGCTTTCTTCTTGCTTTGGCCACCTTGGGGGCAACCGAAAACTGGCAATATGGTTGATTCGGATTGCGCGCAAAATAATCTTGATGATAGTTTTCTGCAGGCCAGAAGATATCTATTTTTTCTAGCTTTGTAGCTATCTTATTCTCATAAAGTTCGGCTGCTTTTTGAATTGCATCTTCGGCAATTATCCTCTGGTTCTCGTCCGCATAAAATATGCAGCTCCTGTATTGAGGGCCTACATCATTCCCCTGTCTATCGATTTGCGTCGGATCGTGAAGAGTGAAGAACACATCAAAAATGTCCTCAAGTCTTACTACATTCGGGTCGAATGTAATTTTGACTACTTCGGCGTGACCTGTTTTCTTCCCGCATATTTGCTCGTAAGAGGGATTGGGTACATCTCCACCGGAATACCCAGACTTGATTCCCACAATCCCTCTAAGCCCTTTCAGGCCTCCTTCGATGCACCAGAAACAACCGCCTCCGAGTATTATCTCGTCCATGNTCGAATGAAAAAGTCCTATTCTATCAATCTACGTCATGGCCCTCGAGAAGACGAGTTTGAACACTTTGCTAGGGGCTCTTAGGGCGATAATAGCTCAATTAGATGCTAGGCAACAAAGATACGAATCTACTATCGGACCTTTTGGAAAGGATGTATTCAAGTGAATGGCTTTATCTTCGATAATTCGGGGCTTCTCTTGTGATTTCGACATCGTGTACATGTGATTCAGACAGTCCTGCATTGGTTATCTTAACGAAAGAACAATTCTCTCGCATCGAGTCTATGGATCCATTTCCAGTGTATCCCATGGCGGATCTCAGCCCCCCAAGCAGTTGATACAGAACATTGTCGACAGGTCCCCTTGCGGGAACTCTCCCTTCGATTCCCTCAGGGACATACTTTCTCGTATCGCCCTGCTCAGATTGGAAATATCGATCATGAGCACCATCAACCATGGCTCCTACAGAGCCCATTCCCCGGTATACTTTGTAGGACCTACCTTGGTACAGAATCGTTTCACCTGGAGCCTCATTGGTCCCTGCAAGAAGGGAGCCTATCATCACTGAATTTGCTCCAGCAGCTATTGCCTTGGCTATATCGCCGCTAAATTTTATCCCACCATCGGCAATCACAGGTATCCCTCTATCTGAACATGCAGAAACCGCATTCATGACTGCGGTCATCTGAGGAACTCCTACTCCTGAAACAATCCTAGTTGTGCAGATGGATCCAGGTCCTATTCCTACCTTAATCGCGTCGGCACCGGCTTCTATGAGTGCTATGGCAGCGGAATCGGTCGCCACATTTCCTGCTATGATTTGAGTTTCATCTCCGATAATCTCCCTGACCCTTCTAACGGTATCGATTACCCCCTCTGAGTGTCCATGGGCAGTGTCTACAACAATNGCATCGGCTCCTGCCTCATGCAAGGCCGTAGCACGATCGATTCCTTTTTTCCCTGTTCCAGTAGCTGCGGCTACCCTTAGCCTACCTCTATCGTCTTTGCAAGAATCAGGATGATTGAGATCCCTTTCGATGTCACGGACCGTCATTAATCCGAGGCACTTATCTCCGTCTACAACGAGTAATTTCTCGATTCTATGTTGATGCATCAGACGCTTGGCTTCCTCAGGATTAACATCGATTGGGACAGTGACTAGTTTCCTGGTCATCAGTGAGCCTACCTTCTCCGAATCATCTTCTACGAAACGTATGTCTCGATTAGTGATTATACCAACGAGTTTGCCCTCGTCAATAACAGGGAGGCCTGAGAATCCGTGTTTTCCTTTCAAATTCCGTAGATCTCCGATAGATGCATCGGGCGTAGTTGTCACTGGATCGATGACCATGCCTGCCTCAAATCTCTTGACTCTTCTGACATGCTCCGCCTGTTGGTCGGCCAGCATATTTCTGTGAATTACACCAATTCCTCCCGCCTGCGCCAATGCAATTGCCATTTCGGACTCNGTGACTGTGTCCATTGCAGCAGAAATTATTGGGATGTTGAGACTAATGGTACGCGTGAGTTTAGTTGATAGTCGTACTTCAGCAGGTAGAACTGAGCTAGCAGCTGGGAGTAGGAGTACGTCATCAAAAGTGAGGGCCTCGGATATGCTAGGGGGTGCCATTGGGGATATCCAAAGCCGGTCATACATCAACCATTCGTGCGTCGACCTTTTTTTAGGCAGTGGACATCCCAGTCAAATAACAATAAAACAGTGATTTCAAATCTTATTAATTTGTAATCGCTCATGTGGGAGAGGCACCAAAAGGACCCAATCAATGGTGGCTAAAGGGAACCGCCATTGTAATGGGTTTTATGTTCCTTTTGTCTGCGGGACAAGTCACAAGTTCCTTACTATTGCCACTAGGCATGGAAAGATTGGGCTCAACCGAGTGGGAAGATGTAGCTGGAGAGTATCCAAGCGAGGGCAATGAGCGAGAACAGAATGAATGGCGTGAGGGAGAGATCTTCTGGGATGAGACCATTGATTATTGGGAGGCGATCATAGATTCGGGCATATTTGAGGTTTCAGCAGTGTTCAGCATGCTGTTGGTTCTACTTTCTGCTGCTTCTATTCCAGTTCTCTGGAATGGAGACAGGGACCTCGGCTTGAAGCTTGCATCAGGATGGTTGGTTGGTTTCATATCAAGTCAAATTATCACTACTCTGATGTTCTATCGTGTGGGATTCATGCCTCAATACTCGGAAGTAGGCGACGCGGGCATGCAACTCTGGTTCGACCTAACAGAGACGTTTAGCTTGACCTTGTCATTGGTCCAAATTGTGATATGCAATTCATGCCTTGCTGCCCTGTTGGTTGTAGTTGCTGCAAGATCAAAAATGCCGGANAATAGCTACGATCTGGAATCAGCATTTCATACAACAGACAGTTAGTATATCATGAGTCTCCGGGCTANAACCATGTCTGCCATGGTAAATGGAATACAAGTCGTAAGCACCGAAACAATTCCCGGATTCATCATCAAGAGTCAGCTTGGAGTAGTTTCAGGTTCAACAGTTAGAGCAAAAAATGTTGTACGTGATTTCACCCAGATGTTGAAGAACATTGTAGGGGGAGAACTCCCCCAATACACAGAATTGCTCGTTGAATCCCGGAATGAGGCATTTACTAGGATGGTTGCCGATGCAAAGGCTAGAGGGGCAAACGGAGTTGTGAATTTGAGATTCGCAACTTCCGCAGTGTCTCCCGGCGCAGCTGAGTTATTTTGCTATGGAACCGCTGTAATAACAGAATAGACAGGTTGTGTGGCCTCTGGAAATTAGTGAAATTTTGTTTTACGGTGTATGCGGAATTCCGTTATTGCTACTCGTCCTCTGGGGTGTATTTTGGACCATATTCGGAATTTTATTCTCGGTTGCTTATCCATTCATGTTCTTGTATGGCGCGCTGACGGGCTCATCGAAAAGGAAAGATTGGCAAAATAATCTGATCATACGAGAAAGGCAGACCCTCAACAAAGCAGGTAAGGATGTCCTCTCAATGGATAAACTACGGAGACCTCAGGATGTATCTGAATCCAATGTTATTTGGACGAGCATAGTGATCGGGCCCAGTCATTGGGAACAACTAGTTGCAGCTATTTACATGCTGTTTGGGGGTTCCATTGACGTATATCGTGATTTGATAGCATTGGGGAGATCTGAAGTGTTCCAGAGATTGCGAGAAATGGCTACTGACAAAGGATACGATGCTGTGATAGGGGTTAGGTTGGATACAAGCATGATAGGTACTCACAGAGGAAAATACCAGGGCTCTAAGGGGATTGAAATATTCGCATACGGGACCGGCATTAAACTGGATAGTTCTCCTTGATTGTGACTCGATTAGCCNTTTGTAGATGGCATATCTTGCAAAATCAAGGAATCATTCAAGGCAATTAGCCAATGTAGACACCAACGAGGACATGGTCCACAGCCCCGTCACGAAGATTGAGCCACGTATTGCGGCTAAGCTCGCCAAGCAGCGCTACCATCTAGTTGGCGAACATGGTGGTGTCAAAGTCTGCCATTGGACGAAGCAATCCCTGATAGCGGACAGATCATGCTACAAGGGAACATTCTACGGAATAGAAAGCCATGGATGTATGCAAATGGCGCCAAATGTGGATACTTGCAATCTAGGCTGCACATATTGTTGGAGAGAGCCCCACTCAGACACTTTGAATAGAATCGATGATGACCCATACGAACTCTATCTACAAAGCGTAAGGGCTCATCGGAGGCTCCTTACTGGATTCGGCGGTAATCCGAAGGCTGATCGAGAGAAATGGCTCGATGCACAAAATCCAAAACATGTAGCAATTTCATTGAACGGAGAGCCGACACTTTACTCAAGACTAGGGGAGTTTCTCGATATATGTCATCAACATGGGACCAGTACTTTTCTGGTGACAAATGGTAGTCTTCCTAAGGTAATCGAGAATCTTGATCCTCTCCCAACTCAGCTTTATGTTAGCGTAGATGCACCTAACAAAGAGATATTTGATCGGCTCTGTAAACCTAAGTTCGATCAATCTGCATTCTACAAGCTTGAAAGGACCCTTGAGATTCTTCCATCGCTCGATACAAGAACGGTATGCAGGCACACTCTCATCAAAGGTGAGTCCATGGGTCATGTTGAGGATTATGCAAGGCTTGATCGGTTGGCCGATCCAGACTTCATTGAAGCAAAAGGGTACGTGTTTGTTGGCAATAGTAGGAATAATCTGAGTATCGAAAACATGCCAAGCCATGATGAAGTGATGGATTTCTCACGAGATCTGGCACCATTAGTGNATCGTGAGGTCTTATCAGAAAGAAGGGAAAGTCGAGTGGCTCTTATCGGGAAAGAGATGGTTCCTGTTGAGTTACCAAAGAAGATACGTNATTTGCCAAAGGATTTGGGTATTGCAAAGCCTCAGAAATTATCTCTTCCAACGGTTTGAAAGCGAATGGGATTTAGACTGGTACCATTGGTCTCGAAGAGCCGCATGAGGGGCATTCTTGTGCTTCATCGGTGTAGACGTATTTGCATGCAGGGCACTCAATGGCTAGAGTCAGGTTGACTGGGGTGATGTCTTCATCAGAGTCTTTTTCATGGGCCCTGGACATTGTCAAATTAACGCCATCGAGATCGATATCAAATCTACCTGGGCCACCAAGCTGTGTCAGGATTTCTGGAGGTAGCGTCAATGTCCCTGTCTCATCGATGATGAGGGCACGAGTATTACCCAGATCAGCGATATCCACGTCATTTCCATGTTGAGCAATGAATCTCCCCTCCCTTAATTCAAGTGATCGATCTGCGAATGATGCGACTTCCCGGCTGTGGGTTACGAGTAAGAACGCAACATCCTCTTCTTCGTGTAATTTGGCAAATAGCGAAAGTACTTCTCTGCTGGTAATGGGGTCTAATGCTCCGGTTGGCTCATCGGCAAGTATGAGTTTTGGGTTGGTAATTAGCGCCCTCGCAATCGCAACCCTTTGTTGCTCGCCTCCAGAGAGTTGGGCAGGCATGCCATTCTTCCTATCTTCCATTCCAAGTTTATCAAGGAGAACTTGCGCTTTTCTTCTGGAAGTCGCTGCACTAACTCCACGATGCCTGAGAGGCTGTGCTACATTGTCAAGGGCGTTTAAATCAGGCAACAAGTTAGCGTCTTGAAAAATGAATGAAACAGTTTCTTGACGNAAGCGGACGAGTTCTTGCCCGGTCAATCGATTAATCTGCATTCCTTGAAATGATACATCCCCTGCACTGGGTTTCATAAGGCCACCAAGGCATTTGAGTAGAGTTGATTTTCCTGAACCGGAAGGGCCCACTACGGCTACTGCTTCGCCGGGGCGTACTTTGACATGCAACCCCCGCAGTGCAACGACATTGCCATCCAACGCGCTCGATTCATACACATGGTAAAGGCCCTCAGCCTGAAGAATGTACTCTGGCCCTTGGTTCCCAACATAGAAGCCCTTCATGATATCACTCCCCCTTCAAAACGACTGCAAGATCTGAATTCAGTGCACGTCGAGTGACCAGCAGTAGAGCTGCGACGACGCTGACCAATACGATAGCATTGACGATTGCAAGTTCCATCCAAGGCCAGACAAGCGTCCTATCCACCGCTGCCTGTGAACCGAGGAAAATCTGGAATATGAATCCAAAAATACCGAAGAATCCGTTGAACGACTGTGCAATGCCTAGACCGAGAAGAATGCCCAGACCCATGCTCATTCCCACTATGGCCAGTATCTCGAAGAGGACGAGTTTGATGATCTGCGAGGGGCTTGCTCCGATTGCTTGGAGGATGGCTAACTCTTTCTTCCTCTGAGTCAGAACTAAGGATAGGAATACAAATGCCGAGGCCACTGAAGCCATAGAAGCAACTACGAATTGGAGACTAAGAAGCCCCTGAGTACCGAAAATAAGACCCCCATTTCTCTCGACTTCGGAGTGCGCGCTGTTCCAGTCAGAAGCCACCGAGACCCCCTGGATGTTGACTAGCTCCGCGCTAAGTCGCTCAAGTGCGTCTTTACAATCTGAATCCGACTGATCACAAACCTCGAAGAACCAACGAGGCGATGTATGGCTATCGACGGCTGCATCCCCTGCGAGTGCCCTGTATGTCGATTCGCCCATTAACACAGCCTGCGTAGACTCTGCTCCAGTCATNCCCGGCACCCACTCATGCTCTCCGATATATTGGAGATTTTCCGAGGTATATGTTGTTGATATCTCGACCCCATTCTCTGTAAATATGGGTGTAAATGTAGGAAGGAAAATTTCTACAGACCCACTCTCAATCTCAAAGAAGTCTCGAGCACTTTCCCCAATTGTGACCATATTGCCACCATAACTGTTCCAAGGAGCAGCTTGTTCATCCCAAATTAGAGTATCTTCATGACCGTCAAATAACACGAGCCCGGGCACTAATCCCCCGCCCTCCTTTGCAGCGACGAATGTCGACCCAACAGAAGTCATTGAATCAATGTCGTCGATAATATCAGCTCCTAAGTTTTCAATCGCAAATTCTACTCGCTGACGAGCGACTTCCTCAGAAACTGGACCCTCGAATTGTACCTGTATGTCTGCCCCCACTTGCGCAGAGGCCGTCCTTTCATCCACAAGAGTGCCTGTATAACCCTGGACCGCAGCCAACGTTACTATTGATAGAGTCAATAACAAAATAACGGCAAGGCGGTCAACGGATTCATTTGATCCTGAGGACCTAAGCCCTCTCCGAATGTCTGCTAAAGCCGGCGACCAACCTACGATTTTCAGCACTATACGCGGTGCTGCACCGCCTATTCGTCCAAGAACAAGGGCTCCTCCTATCCACAGAGCGAATGGCCCGAGCAGAGCAACCAGAGAATTTACGAAAAAGCCGGTTATGATTCCATCTTCACCAAATGGGCCCCATCCTCCAGCGGTTTCGATATAGCTCTCTATTGTAGCAAGTATTCCGATTGAGAAAGCCACTAAGTGCAACCAAGTCCTAGGTTTCTTTACGCCCTTTACCTTTCTGACGCCTTCATCGATTTCCATCTCAAGGAAGTCCTTGGTGCGGGACCTTGCAACAAGGTACGCTATCCCCACTGTGAGTAGGAAGACTGCGATGGTGTAGCCAACCCCTAAAGTGGGATTGAGATCTATATCTCCCTTCTCGAAAGACATGAATCCGACTGCATCTAAAATGAGGGGCACTGAAAGCAGTGCAATGATGTACCCAAGAAGCCAGCCTGCGATTGAGATGGCGGTCATTTCTCTCAGGACCATCCCCCTCAAACCCCGCTCGGTTCCCCCGATCACTCTGTGGATTGATATCTCCCTCTTCCGTTGTTCCAGAGATAGGACCAACCCGTAGATGAGCACAGCAAATGATAGTATTACTATGGGAATCATCAAAATATAATCGAATACTTGGACTAACCCTAGGAATATCCTGAAGAAGACTAATGATCCAGCGATTAAATCGTTGTACCTGATTTCAATTTCTCCTTCTGGCCCGTATCCTCCTTCCTCCAGTTCTTTCTTTGTGTCTTCAAGCCAATCAGCTGCGTCATCGGTAGAAGACGTTGGTAGAAGGCTTCTGTCTATGGCAACTCCAAGATACCCATGATCACTGGCCATCAATGCAGTCTTGTCTGATTCAGAAAGTGCCATATCCCCGACAATTACGGGGTTGAAAAGCAGTGTCGGATTGGTAAATGGCCATTCCTCATAGACTCCAACGATTGTCAGATTTCTGAGGGTCATTGTCAGTGTACAGAACTGATAGCCACCTGAGTCTATTACTCTGGTTATTACCTCTCCCTCGCACCCCGTAAGTTCGCTTCCAATCGGNTGTGAATCCGTTACATATGTAAGATTGAGATATGTGATTGTATCATTGACCATTACCTCAGCCTGACTAGCTATTTTGCTTGGAAGTATGACTGGGTTTATTCCTGTCTGTGTTGATTCGGGCCATGAGCCATATAGTATCCGATCGGAGTATCTGTTAGCTAATTCTCCATCAAAATGCGCAGAGTCGACGATTCTCAGGATCCGCCCACCGTTTATCGAGGGACCGTTCTCCAACGCCTCAGGATAATCCCACGAGACATCGTCCCAGTTTCCGTTCGGACCAGCAGCATCAACGGCATTAAGGGGCTGTGGTATGGCAAACGCACTATCGAAGAATCCACTGAGGCGTATTCCCTGTCGTCCGAAAACCAAGCCACAATCAATTATCTCTTCCCTATCCAAAAGCTCGTCACAAACTGCAGACCATTCAGCTGAATCGTTTGTTCTGGTCGACCAATCAGATGCACTGTTAAAGTCGACTTTCGCATCGTAAACTTCGTCAGAAAGCCCTCTCTGGAGTGCGCTCTGAGATAGACCGACCCCATAAGCAAAAACAGTGGTTATCACCAAAGAAGCAAGGAACACACCTGCGAATACTGCAAGCCCTCTCTCTCTGCCCCTCCATGCACTTCGAATCGCGGTGGATAAGTCAGAGGGGATATCAGCAAGTTGATCAATCAAAGGCTTATCAGTTATTTTTTTGGTCACGATTCGACCCCCGCATCTTCGCCCCATGCAGACCTTATGTCTGAGCTTGCAGTGACGCCGTCCCTCATCAGAAGCATTCTGTCCGCCTTTGATGCAAGTAGTGGGTCATGAGTTACCATCAACACAGAAATTGGATCATCAGAATCGGAACATAACTCTCTGAACAATTCAATTATTGATTCCCCTGCTTTAACATCGAGGTTGCCCGTTGGTTCATCGGCCANCAGAAGTGGCCTNGATCCTGCGATGGCCCGCGCGACGGCAACACGCTGNTGTTGTCCNCCNGATAGTTCATTNGGCATGAATCTCATNCTNTCAGANAGNTCTACTCTTTCCATTGCCGCTATGGCTCTCTGCTCCGCAACTTCAGAACTCATGCCTGCAAGTTCAAGCGATAGTATTACGTTCTCTAAGGACGTAATGTGATCTAGGAGGTGGAAATCTTGGAAAATCCAGCCTACGCCCTTCCTCCTTACCTCGATGACTTGGTTTGGAGGCTTCGTACCATATTTCATAGAAGTACCAGCATTAATCTCGATACTTCCTGAATCGCCCTTAAGGAGGCCTCCAATGATGTTCAACAATGTCGACTTCCCGCAACCTGAGGGGCCCATCAAAGCTACTAATTCCCCTCTTTTGATGGAAAGATCGACCCCTTTCAACACCTCAAGTCTCCTAGTGCCTGAGCCGAATCCCTTTTTCAGACTCGATACCTCTAGGAGCATATCTATTCGGGGGAAAACGAGTAGTTATGATTCTTCGTCTATTCATAAACGTTTGATTATGCATATATTTCCAAACTGTCATGGGTACGGTTGAAGTCTTAGGACAGTATCCTGTGGATGTGACTCGGTGCCTCAACATACTCTTGGTTCATGTCTGGTTCTGGCCGCATGTTGGAGGAGGAAACAGGCACGTCGAATTACTGGGCCGAGAACTTGTCGAAAAAGGGCACAAAGTTACGGTTTGGTGCGCGGATGTTCCCGAACACAATGAAAGAGAATTCTACAGGCATGGAATTTCTGTGGTTCGCATTCCTGCGACTTTGGTTCTTGGAGGGGTTGATCCTGTCGTTTCGATAAAGAATCTTGACATGTCAGATTTTGATATCGTGCATCTTCACGACACGCTGCCGATACTGATCAGAAAGACAGCTTTGAAGGCCTCTAAGATGGGTATCCCCATTGTAACGACATACCACAACGATTACGTGAAATCGACGTACATTGGTAGATTGATAAAACGAATGAGATGGTCTTTGCAAGGTAACAGGACGCTTTCTTCTTCAGAAATTACTATTGCATTGAGACCCTACTTTAGGGACTTGTTGAGATCGAAGGGTGCAAAAGGAGAGATCAGGATTATCCCGACTGGATTTGAGCCCCCCCTGGACTCTCAAAGACGCCCGAAAGGAGCTCCTGAAGGGCCGTTCTTACTCTATCTTTCACGCCTGACTAAGCAAAAGGGCGTTGACATCCTGCTCGATGCATGGGGTTCTATGGACAATAACGAGCGTAACGGACATGCAATGGTAGTCGCGGGAACTGGACCCATGGAACAAGATGTGATCGATGCATCTAATTCATCCTCAAAATCGGGACTCTATCACTTAGGACTCGTCGACGAGGAGGAAAAGTCATGGCTTTTAGAAAATGCATCAGGTCTTGTGCTTCCTTCCCGATTTGAGGGATTGCCCGCAATATTGCTAGAAGGGGCATGGGCTGGACTCCCTGTTGCCATGGCGGATGTTAACGGGCTGGGAGATTTTGTTACGCAGGGCGGTTTCGGAATCCCGTTTCAATCAAACAGTCCCGTGGAATGCAAACTTGCAATTTCGCGCTTATCCAAGGCTGAAGATGGGCAGAAGATTTCATGGGCAAAAAATGGTCGAAATCTAGCAGAGATGTACCTATGGCCTAGGGTATCTGAAAAGATTGAGGCAGTTTACTATGATGCTGTGTACAAGTGATTCTCGTGTCATGAATTGGCAGATATACTCCGGAAGCGACAATAAGTATCCACCAGAGGGACCGGCATGCAAACTCGACTTGCGGTCGGGGTGGATGACAAACCAAGCTTACTAGTGGCTAAGGGATGTTTCGACCCGATGGGTGGTGCCGAGCGTGATCTCATCAGAGTCATTCCAGCCTTGTGTCAACGTTTTACAGTCACAATAGCAACACTCAGGCCTTCAGAGGAACTTGAGAAACTATGCTCTGATCTCAGTATCGATCTCCTTCAGCCGAATGAATCATGGACAGTGCCTCGGAGTGGATTGGATGAAGTATTGCACAGGAAGCAGAGAAGATCATTTCAGAAGTGGGCCTCAATTTCAGGTATTAAGGAAAGAATATCCGATGTAGATGGGGTTCACCTTGTTAGCGGGGATGGATCGATGGGGATACTACGTCTTATCGATTCATCCAAACCCATCCATGTTCACTATCTGGAGCCTGACCGTGGTTTGTACGAGGATGTGCTGCATCTTGATATCAGAGGTCGCCCCAAACGACCGCTCTTCCTCACTCGTATCGCACTTTCTTTTGCAAGATTTTCAGACAGAAGAATGGTAAAGAAGATGGCTACATCGCCCAATGTTGTTATTTCCGCTAATTCGTCATATAGTGCTGATAGATTTCTGTCCACATATGGATTCAAAACTGGAGTCATTAGACCCAATGTATCTTCCAAAGAATTCGCCATGAAGGAGACGGACAGGGAGGAAGGAGCATGGAAAGATGTGGAGGACCTTCCTGAACCCCCCTGGGTGGTGACCATAGGCGGTTTCAATTGGGCGAAGGGCATTTGGGAATGCATTTCGATGTTGAAGGGTTCAGAAATTGGATTAGCAGTTATTGGAAGGGGTTCGGATGAAGACCTATATGCCTTGAAAGAGCATGCCAAAGGTTGCGATGTAGAACTATGGACTTACAGCGACCTTGATTTAAGTCAGTTAATCGCCACCATGAGAAGATCTCGTGCAGTTATTTCTATGGCTCATGGCGAGCCTTTTGGCCTGACTGCTATCGAAGCACTATCGATCGGAGTACCTGCTTTGTTCGTGGATGAAGGTGGTTTCAGAGACTCGATTGTGGATGGGGTTTGTGGGAGGCTCTTGCCCCGTGAGGATGGAATGGCGTGGCATCAAGCGATTGAGGAAGCAGGCAATCCCGAGATATCTAATCGATGGAAAGTAGCCGGAAGAGCTCGAATTTCTGAGTTAGAATTAGATCCTCAATCCCAGGCTGATTTTATCCTGGAAGCAATCTTTCCAAATAGATCTCCGCTCCATATGGAAGAAGAATGAGTCAAATCAGTAATGTGATGGCTCGTACTCAACCCAGTACTTCGAGAAGTCTCAGGAAACCTAGGAAAACGATCGATGTTAACAGCCACATCATAGCACCCCCGATTTTTGAGTGTATATTTCTCTGTGGAGCCTTATGGTAGTCTTGAGGTTTTGAGGATGTCATCGACCTTCCAGTCCTGCTCATCGATATTGTTGCAACAAGGAGGAGGGCTCCCAGCAAGCCATGCAGACTCACTAATTCGGTGAGTGGCACATCCATTGCAATGCCACGGTAAATCTCAGCTGCAATAGCGAGGAGGATAACGAAGGCAACAATCGACGGAGCTTTCTTGCCCATGATCTGATGTTTGTTCCTAATCTCCTCTTTCTGTTCTGGAGACATTCCAAATGTATTCGATTTTCTACGAACAGATTTTATTCCGCTCCATTGTTTGTACAAGAAATAGGCTGCAGCCATTCCAGCTAATGGGTGGGCTAGGATGACTAACGCATCGATGAGGCTCACATCCATGCTAATCGGAAAGAATGATTTCTCCTAAGTATTGTCAATTATCGGGAAAGGATATCAGCGACTAATTCATGTGATACCCATGCTACGGTGGGTCATGCAATCGATCGAACGTATCGCCGTAATTGGAGCGGGTAATATGGGTTCAGGTATAGTTCAAAAATCCGCTCAGGAAGGATTTATGGTTCAAATGATCGACAGGGAAAAACAGTTTGTTGACAGAGGGATAAATACGATCAGAGGTTTCCTGGATGAGGCAGTCCAGAGAAGGATTCTTAGCGAATTTGACTCTAAAGAAACGCTCTCAAGAGTTTCTGGTGCTGTAGGAGTGGATTCGATAGATGATCGAACGGATTTGGTCATAGAGGCAGTTTTCGAAGATTTGGAAGTCAAGAGATCTGTATTGAAAGACCTTTCATCACATTGTAGTGAGAAAACTATCATAGCAACGAACACCTCGTCATTATCAGTAGAGCAACTTTCCTTGATGTCTGATCGTCCTGACCGCTTCATCGGTCTACACTTCTTTTACCATCCAGCAAAGAACAGACTGGTTGAAGTCATACCTTCTTCATCAACCTCTGATTCCTCGATTAAAGCCGTAGTACAATATTGCAGGGCAATGGGCAAGGTTGTGATAGTTTGCAAAGACAGACCTGGATTCGTTGTTAATCGGTTTTTTGTACCGTGGTTGAACGAGGCCTGCACTCTCTATGAAGACGGTTTTGGAACCCCTGCTCAAATAGATGCGATTGCTAGAAACTCCTTCGGGATAGGTATGGGGCCATTTGCTCTTATGAACCTCACAGGCCCCTCAATCGCCCTCCATTCGACGGATTACTTGGCTACACAGCTAGATACTGGTCGCTTCACTGGAGCAAAGTGTCTACGTAAACTGGTGGAAGAAGGCAGAGAATGGGACCTTTCTGGATCTGAGGAGTGCAATCATGAATCCTCGGAAATCATCAGGAGACGCTTATTGGGTACAGTGTTCTGCGTATCCTCACAGATTGTTGAAGAAGGGATATGCTCAATCGAAGATGTCGATAGAGGCGCTAAAGTAGGATTGAGATGGACAAAAGGACCCTTTGAAATAGCAAATTCAATGGGGGTTGATTTGGCTTCAAAACTGGCATCTGAATATGCTTCACTAGCTTCCATAGAAGCACCATCTTTTCTTATCAAACAGGGCTCAGAACCATTCAAATTCGATTTTTTTGACTTGAATTTGGAAAATGAAATTGCAACAATAACATTCAATCGTCCAGAAGCAATGAACGCACTCAACGTGGAAGTAATGGCCCAACTTGCAGAACTGTGGGAAAGCATAGAGTCCAACGACTCAATCAAAACCGCAGTTTTCAGAGGGGCCGGAAAGGCATTCGTGGCGGGCGCGGACATCAAGTTCTTTGTCGATAGAATTGAATCGGATCGGATACGCGAGATTCAAGAATTCACAGAAGAAGGGCATCGAATCTTGAATAATATTCAATCATCCAGACTGACAACAATAGCGGTGATTTCTGGTTTAGCTCTAGGAGGGGGATTGGAACTCGCTCTCTGCTGCGATCATAGAATCGGTGTTCCGAAGACGATGCTTCGCTTTCCTGAAACCGGAATAGGAATTTATCCAGGCCTCGGAGGGACGCAACGTGCAGTGCAAATTGCTGGTGCTGAATGTGCTAGGTATGCCATAATAGCAGGCAACTGGATGGGTTCTGAAGATGCTTTTTCCATGGGTTATCTTACAGAAGTTGTTGCATTTTCTGATATAGAAAAAGCAGTAATGGATGCCTCTGATGGGGTTACTGAGCCATACGGATACCCCTACCACCCGAGATTGCCTGAATCGGAAAAAATAAGAAATATTCTGTCATCATACACTCGAGAGGGTATGGAATCGATAATATCGGGCTCATTCGACACTACCGATCAATTCTCGACTAGGCAGGGTAAGTTGATTTCGAGAAATGCTCCAATAGCTGTCGAGATGGCCACAAATCTGATCGAAATCGCAGATAAATCGAGAGATGACCGTGAAATTGGCTTACAAGCAGAATTAGACGGGCTGGAAACAATCTTCTCGACCAATGATGCGCTCAACGGGTTGAGATCCGTGCTAGAGGGCTCTAGAGTTTCCTTCGATGGTTCCTAGTCCTTTCTTCGCGGACTTTGGATCCAAGCAGGTGCTCTGTATTCTGCAATAGCGCGAACGACAATATCCAACATTTCCTTTCGGCTCAAATCATCATCTCCTAGTGAAAAGAGATATTGCCATCAGCATTAGGGTCTCCTTCCTCTTACTCAAGTTTTCAATCTCGATTGCTTCTTCTGCCCAATTCTCTAGCCATTTATCCATATTAACTTCCTCCATACAACTTGGTGTTATTACAACACCGACTCGAATCATGGCTATATTAATGATTAAGTTTACATGTCAACACTGAGGTTTTGTTTATACACTAGATGATTTTATACGCACCATGGAACGTAACTTTGAGCCTAGAAAGATGGAGAAAATCGATGTTGGCAAAATCTTAGAATTCATTGAAGATGTAAAAACAACCGGAGGAATGATTCGTAATACATTCGAAGAATATGCAGATCCTTTGACATCTGTCGAATGGGAAGTTGACGCAGCAGTCGAGTGCTTTGAGATATTTAGTTCAAGGTGGACGATTGAAATTCTTGCTGCATTGTACATCGCCGGAGATCGTCGATTTAATGAAATGCGTACTTTACTCAGAGGCATCAGCAGCAGGACCCTTTCTGACAAACTGAGCGCATGCCAAAAGAATGGTCTTGTCGATCGGTTAGTGGAAGAAGGCCCCCCAATAAGAGTGACATACAGACTTACAGAGCATGGAAAAACATGTGGTAGGTTGCTAGGCGTCCTCATTGCCTATATGAAAATCGAGAAAGGTCTTGTAAGGGGTGTTTAGGATGATGCTAGAACCCCACCCATTCATACGCTGTTCGTGTTTGTGATTTTCATGGCACTGATTCACAAGATGGTTCAACCGGGGTGGTCTGGCCAAATCATATCCATAGCAATGGGCATTGTTGGCATTCCTATTGCGGGGGTCATGGGGGTGCTCAAAGGGTCTCCTGAACAAGGGTGGGGACATCCGCTAAGAAATAGGATTATGACTACCCTCGACCGGATACCTGGGGTACATTTCAGAGAACTCCAGAGAAGACTTGGAGTTGCGAACGGAACGCTCCGTCATCGATTGCACAGAATGGAAGATGAAGGAGAGGTATTTGTTCAGAGAACAAATGGTCGAGTCTGCTATTATGCAGGTCCTCCCGCTCAACTGCAAATTCTGGATGGCATCAGAATATCCAGTGACGCCAAGGCTTCATCCATATTGCCTGTGGGTCTCTCCGATCTTCAAAGAAAGATTGTCAGTAGTTTGGTAGAAAGGGATTCATTCAGGAGTCAGGCTGATCTAGCTAGATCTCTCGGTAGGTCCCGTTCCGCCGTGAACAGCGCTGTTATGGTCCTCAGAAACAGAGGGATAATTCAAGAAAATATCATAAAACTAGAGAGTCATTTATCCTGCCTTTCAAATCCTACTGTCGATTATGGATGGGTCGACATGCAAAATAGAGTCGGTTTACGAGGGTGAATCGTGCCCTTTGATTGGCAACACTGATGTGCCGTTAGTTTGAGTTGCCTACGTGCTTAGAGTTCGGTTTGTCGAGAGTCCTCTTCCTGCGGGGAGCCGCGATAAGAGTGTCCTCTTGGCATGGATACTGGACAGTATGGCTCTAGTTAGATCAAAAGGCGAGGGGAATAGCATAGCTGACGAACAGGGTGGAATGCATTCTATCTTGAGCAAATGCTTCATGTCAGATATGAGAAAGGGATGGACAAGTGCAGAGATTTCTGAGGTTACTGGGATCTCGTCAACCGGCATTCACCACCAATTAGTGAAAATTAGAGAATCAGGCCTTATTTCCGATACCAGGGGGGGAGAAGGGAGGAAGTACATGCTGAGGGGCGGTAGCTTCAGTACAGCAATAGAGCTCATTTCAGTCAATGCGACAACCATTGCAAAGCAAAGATTGTCTCCCTTGTACGATGGTGTCACAGATAGCCCATCAAGGATGGTAGTTTCTGCAGAAGAGGAGTCCCTCCCATTCAAGATAGACATCATGGAACTTGGTCCATCTTCTGAAAAAGACGTTTTTGAGGAAATGCTCACAGATCTTGGTTTTGGGGGCGACAGGCCCAGAGCTAACGACTCCCTTCATTCAGATGTGATGGGCATACTGGTTTCTTCCGATCGTCCAACAGAGCTCTCTATACTCATGGAAAGATCTAGCGGAAGTCGCGCTAGGGTTAGTCGGATTCTAGAAAGAATGCGAGCTGCAGGTATTGTGGAACGAGCTGTCGTTGAAGCACGCATACCCGTAGACGTTTTCGGAAGTCTAAGTCGCCAGTATCGTGCTCGAGGCAGCGATTGGCTGATTGGAAGAGGCGGACTTGGCCGGCTCCCAGAAGATATATGCAAGTCGCTGATAAACAGTCTTGAAAAGGGGTCGTTGAATATAGAGGGAGTACACAATTCCCTCGAGGAGATTTCTCTTCACGATCGACGGGTGCTGCTCAACACTCTTGGTGGACGCGCGCCTCTCGGATATCGATTAACAGGTGCAACAGGAAAGGAAGTAGTGGCATCTGTGCTTCGCGGACTCGAACGCACGTTGTCAAGAATTTCATCTGTAGCAGGGCGTTTAGATTCCTTACTAGAATGAGTCTCTCAGGCGGCAATTGCATTTTCTTCTAGCTCTCGTAAATAATCAGACACCATTTTTCCAAGGTCTTCGTGATTATTCGCTTTATGTAGAGCAACCCTCATGGAAGATGCCCCTGGTAGGCCCTTGGTGAATGATACCGCATGCCTCTTGGAATTTTTACTTCCTTTTACACCATATACTTCGGAGCATATTTGCAGATATCGTTCCCAACACCAACGTCTTGCTATTACTGCATCGTCGCTATGCCATGGGGGGTTTTTTTCAGTCCAACCAAGATCCCTCTTTATTTCATGGAATATCATAGGACGTCCTATGGCGGCCCTTCCTATCATGAGTCCTGCCGCTCCAGTGGACTTCAGGCAATTTACCGCAGTTCTGGAGTCTATTACATCCCCATTGGCGATCACAGGGATTGAAACTGAATCAACAATATGACGAATCGAAGACCAATCAGCTATTCCTGAATATCTCTGTCTCAATGTTCTCCCATGCACACAAACGCGAATTACTCCCTCGCTTTCCAATCTCTTGGATATCTCGAGAGCGGTGTCAGGACCGGATCCGGTTCCAAGCCTCATCTTAACAGAAATCGGGATATTGGATGCTTCTACACAAGAACGAACTAGGTGTACGACTCGATCGGGATCCTTCAACAGTGCTGCTCCAGCGTTATTCCTGCATACCTTTGGCGCCGGACATCCGAAGTTAATGTCAATTACATCCGCGCGATCTTGGAGCATTCTAACTGTGGAAACCATCTCATTTTCATCGCCCCCGAATATCTGAGGTATGAATGGCTGCTCTCTTGGGTGGCTATCCATCTTCAACCATGATTTTGCTTCTTTTCTGGACAGGCCCGAAGCCGCAGTGAACTCAGTCATAGTGAAATCTGCACCACATTCGATTGCCAATAGCCTGTACGCTAGGTCAGTTACTCCGGCCATGGGAGCGAGGAATAGGGGTGCTGGACCTGTTGGCATGACCCATACGTCGGGAGCTACATATTTCACGATGACTCGGCGATATGGGCTAGTTTCTCGGATATAAGCTCAGAGAGCGATTGAACAGAACCCCTGCATTCATTCAATTCATCGTCAGAGGCAATAGTTAGGAATCCAGAATCGGTCTTAGCAACTAAGATTGGGGTAATCCCGTTGGTGTACATTGCCAAATCATCCGGGCGCTCATTTAGATGAACGAGATGGAAGGGTATGTCGAAACTGTTCCTAAGTTGTTTCATATCCGACTTCTCCCATGCAATTTTGTGAGTTATGTCGCAAAGTGAGCAGTGTTGGCCCATAAACAGGGCTCCTGCAACGTATTTCATTTCTCCAACCAAGCCACCATCAGCGTGATATACACCCCAAATTGAATCGACATCCATGCCGCTGGGTCAACGAATGGGCTTATGGAGGGCTGTAAACAACCATGGCTAGAATGTCGACTCCCAATCGTCAACGTCCTGTGATCGCTCCCAATCCGCGTAGGTTGCCTCACCCCGTAGAACGAGAGTTTCCCTGGCAAGCAACCAGTATACCAATGAAAGTGACCTGCGACCTTTGTTATTTGCAGGTAGAGCGAGATCTACATTCCTTAGTGTGTTATTTGCATCGCATATTCCAATTACAGGTATTCCAGAGCTTATTGCCTCGTTGAGTGCTTGTGAATCAGCGGATGGATCGGTGACCATCAGTACCTCAGGCTCAATGTATGAGCTAAGTCTAGGGTTGGTTAGTGTGCCTGGAATGAATCTGCCGACTATTCTCTTAGCACCTATGGCCTGGGCAAATTTCCGAGCAGGTCGCTGCCCATACTGGCGTGCGCTCACTACGAGTACCCTAGAAGGATCATACCTGTTGAGGAAAGATGCCACCACACGTATGCGCTCATCAGTCTTCTCTATGTCGATTAGATGAAGTCCTGTACCGTCCTGTCTGTCGGTATCGAGGAAGCGGTTCATGTCGGCAGACTTCTGATTAGTGCCTATGTGAACCGCATGAGTTCTGTACATGTCGAAGGGTACGAGCGGGGCTACTTGTTCCGTCATCACTATGCCTCGGCAACGCCGCCACCTAACGGCCGTTCATAAGCGCTCCGTAGACGTTTGTTAGAAGAGTTGTAGGATTAATCCAATTCTGACTGGAAAGTGCAATCATCAGACTCATGAATTTCGGCGAACCTGATACATGGCTTTGTGATAGTGACGAATACATCAAAATGGTCCTTAGCAGTGAGTTGTTCTATGCCTGGCTCCCATCCGTATCCTCTCGCATCGACTTCAAGGGTCCATACTCCCTCATTGAATTCCATGCCGGAATAATCCCACCTTTCGAGTGGGTGGTCTTGCGTTACCCGTATTTTCCAGAAGGGATCGCCACCAGCTGACTTTGATCCCGGAGCCCATAGTTTTGCATCCACGTATCGAATTAGGTTTGTTTCATTCCCAATCAGGCTCTCAAATGTCTCAGAAAGAGGCATTTGAGCGCGGAAAGAAATTGACATACTCTGGACGCTCGAGTCTATTTCCATGGTGCTCTCGTTGTAATAATCGGTTGAGTCGAAACCTGTTGATGTAAATGTATGATCGAACCCAATTGATTCCTCTCGAAGTATTGTTTCGGGGGGCTCCCGCATATCCTCCATCATTTCTCGTTGGATTACTAATCCAAGACATCCTGAGAATGCTCCTGCTGCAAGAATAAGAGTTGTGATTGCCATCACGTGGACGCGCATAGAAGAGTTTGAATTGTCGATTTGATTTCAACGGAGCGGTCATGTGGGAGTTTTACTTCCATTCCAAGCATTGAATTGCACAAGCCAAGAGGATAAACCGCCTCAATGACGACAAGAGGGTCAACTGAGCCATGGCTTTGACGTGCCCTGTGAGTACCGAGAGGCAAATGACTACTTCTTTCCAAATTTGATTGTTACAAGAGCCCCATAACGGTAGAAAAGTAAGGCAAAGATAGACACGATGATAATTCCTACTCCGTATGATGTTGCGTTGGATTGGTTTTCGTTTGGTCCAGCTTCTTCAAAGTCAGTCTCTCCGGTTTGATTTTGCGTTTCATTCATTGCTAAGACGGTTATTATCCCAACCATACCAAGCTGTTCATGTGGCTCACATACAAATTCATAGGTACCGTTCATACCAACCTGAAATACAAATCTATAGTCCACATTCCTCGATGGCTCGCCGCTGTCAAAGAGGCCATCCGTTGACACCGCATTGTGAGGCAGTAACTCTCCTGACCAGAAAAATCGGACAGCCTGACCTTCATTAATTGTAATATCCGCAGGACTGAACTGCAAATTAGTGCTGTCAACCGTGATTATCACGTCATCATCTTGGGCAACAACAGCATTGCTAGCCAGAAGGACTCCGAATGCAGTTAGCAGCGTCAAAAACTGATATCTCACAATCTAGGGCAAGGATACTATCACTTAGTTTGATGTTATTCTTCTTCATCGATTTTCCGAGGTTCGTGTACTTCTCGAAATACCACTACTCCGACACCGAGATGTTCTCTGAGTGTCCTAACCAAACTAAACTTAGCGTATGGCCAGTTTTGATCATAAGCGATGGATTCAGGCAAAGTGATTGTCACATCATCCTTCTCAAATTTGACCTCAAAGTCTTCTCTACCCGTATTCATCTCAAGTAAAGTCTGAACTCTTGCCTTTTTCTGCTTCACAACCTTGACGATCGTGTATGTGTAACGAAGCTTGACTCCGGCTAGAGGGTGATTGTAGTCAATCCGTGCACGTCCTGCACGGGCCATCTGTAGAATTCCGGATCTTCCGTTGATTTCTACCTGGGAACCTATGGCGAGGGTATCAGGGTCGCGAACACTTCGCATAAGGACATTCATCCCAACTGTCTCGACAAGATTGCCGTCACGGTCTCCATAAGCATCCTCTGGTTCAATATCAAAGGTGTATTCTTCTTTTTCCTTGGCACTCTCGAGATGCTCTTCAAAGCCTTTGATGAGTCTTCCATCCCCAATAACCGTGATCATTGGTTTGTACGTTCGACGCTCGTCGTGTATTTCATGCTCCTTGGCGACATCTTCTCTTGTGGTCTCTAGCAGCGATTCAGTGTCTGCGTTGTATAGATCGTAATCGATGTGAACGATGGTTCCCTTCTTCATCCTAGGCCCTCCAGTGGGCCGGGCGACCTGCTTATCCCTTTTCATTCAGTCGGTTGACAGGGTCCTTCTGGAATTCTGACTTGATAGGGCTAAAGAACCTCCAAACAACAATAAAATCCAACCAACCCAGACCATGTGACTTCCTTGCAAATCGTAGACAGTCACTCCCACTCGATCAATATCTTGGACTTTTCCGAACATTAAGTCGTTCAGGGCTCGGCTAGCCTGTGCAGCATCAAGAATGAACATCAAATCCCCCTGAATCTGCGGAATCCGATCGACTTCTGATCTTGTGAGGATTTCTCCTGAAGGAGTATCAAATCGTAATATTCCTGGTTTTGCTGACTCAATGTAATTTCCATTCTCATCATGAATATCTATTTCGAACTGCACAAATCCATCAGCGATTGAATACTCATATTCTGAATCCTCAGAATCTATAGTGCTTACTCCCGTGAATGTAAGCGTGTAATCCCCATGATCGACGGGTTGGTCTCGGACTAAAGTTACCAAGTGAGATGGATCTGTTCTATCAACTAAAGTAGTTGTCAGAACGTGTCCGAGAAGCAAAAATAGAATGCCCACATGCGCTATACTAGAACCCACTTTACGTCGGTTCGGAATACTCCATCTAGAGGGTGACAAGCGCTCACTAGATGTGATGGATGTGCGTATTGAATTCCACATTTCAATCAAAGTTGGAGGCAGTGCAATCACCAAACAAGCAAGTATGGTACCAGCGACTTGGCCTCGTGTAAGATTCTCAGTGAAACTCCGATCAGGATCTCCCGGCAAATCGAGGCCATTTGCCATAGCACCAATCGCCAATGAAATAGTAAGCGTGCCGATCACTGCGAATACGGCTACTCTGCCATCATTCCCTTTGCCCCACGAATAAACTGTAAGTGAAAGGGCAAGGATGATTAAAATTGGAGCGCCAAATACCTCGTGGGCTTCCAGGCTTGTCCCGTCTATTTCTGCTGTGAGCAACAACCAAGTCAATCCAAGATATGCTATTGCGCCAAACCATGGAGATGCTCTGGAAATTCGATTTTGATTTCTGAGATTGAAAATGGGTTCCAGCATGGACTCGGGTTCATCGTCCGGAGGTGCTAGTACCCACGGCACTAGGAAAACAGCCATCCCTGAAACTGCCAGTGGGAGGGATGCTGCCCACGACCAACTTGCAAAAAGGTACAGTGCGACACCTGAAAAAATCCATACAGTTGAAATTTCTTCTGAGTCGCTCTCTACGATGAGAATCATTAGAGCAAGACCGACTACAATGACTAGTGTAGATCCTGTTAAAATTCCCACAATTAACGCTGCAAGAAGTAGACTTGCAGCCAAAGCAGGTGATTTCTCCCTCAGTGTGGTCCTCCCCATTTTCTGAATCATCTTTGATTGCACTTTGAGAAGGTGCTTGATCAAAGCCAAACCAAGTGCTATGACTATCATCAGGTATGTTATCACCTCAATGCCAGCGGCACCCTCTCCTGCGAGGGAAATTATCCTCAGATACGGATCCGAGGATTCTGACCCTGCGCCATCAGCTGCAAAGGAGTGCACTGAGGACCAAACGCCGTTTGCACGGGTAACCAGTGTGGAGTGGATTGCGAGCGCCCCGACCCCGATCATTACAGCAGGGCTGGCTTTACGGGCCTTTGCAGAAACCTGACTCCGTGCATGAAGAACAGCAACCAAACAAACCCAAGGAAGAAAGGATGCTGTCTCAACAGGGTCCCATGCCCAATAGCCTCCCCAATCGAGTACCGTGTATGCCCACAAGCCTCCAAGACCAATGCCTGCAGTTCCAACCACGAAAGCTGCTCTGGCCCATGGTAGAATTTCATCATGGAGGGAGAGCTCATCTCGATCTTCCAACGACCCCGAGACAGAAATAATTGCGGGAATCAGGCACAAGGTGTAGAATGCAAAGATGATTGGAGGATGAATTACCATCAAATCAGTCTGGAGTAAAGGATTGAGATAGTTTGTAAAACCTGAGGAAGGCGCAAACGGGTCCAAAAGTATGGAAATGCATAGCAGTACACCGTTCAGAGCGACCACCATTCTCAGAGAATTTTGATCTTTTGGACTTGTTTTAGAAAGGACTAGTGAACCCAGGGCCAACCATGTACACCACATCAAGAGTGGCCCAGAACGTCCCCCCCAAACTGCAGATATCCTGTAAAGGAATGGTAGTTCTTCGCCGCCAAATCTCGATACCAAATCCAACGAGTCCCAGTTGCATATGAATGCAACAACCATCAAAGTGAACGGCATCGATTGAATAGTGGCTAGAATCGACAAGGGTAGACTCCTAGATATTCGCGATGAAGAAGCCCAAATCAGCGATATTATTGACGCTGTCAGAAGTATCAAACGCCCAGATAGAGGAAGCACGTGTTTACCATCCGTAGTACTTTGCCCTGCTATATCCAAAAGCAAGCATTGCAGACACTATTTTTTTGGAATAGAGGGAAGGTCTCCTTAATAGCACGCGGAGTCCAACCATCGCCTTTCCTGAGGCACCCATGTCTGACATCTCATCTGGGAAACACGTGGCCATCACAGACATCTCCTCGTCGGAGAGTTGGAAGAGTGCGTTTTTCCCTCTCAGGATTTTATCGTATGGGGGGAACTCTGCCTTCCATGAGCGCGTATATGCAGACATCATTTCGGAGCTCAGGTCCGACTTAGATATCGCCATCGCTGCGGTTTGGGCTGCGAAAACAGCAGATTTCAGAGCAAGATGTGAGCCTCCTTCGAATAGGGGGGATGTGAATCCAGCAGCATCGCCTACGAGCATCAAACCATCATAATGGGTGTTTTCAAATGGCCCGGAGATGGGTATGGTGCCGCCGAAAGCGGGGTTTCCCTTTTGTTTCCAAGAGGGCAATTTTTGTTCGAGGCCTTTGAAATGAGTGTCCTCGATAAATTCGTCCAAAGCCTTTTTGGCTCTCGGTCTATCTTCTGTCACAAGACCGACATTTGCCCTTCCATCTCTTTTAGGTATCATCCAAAGATATCCTTTCTCAGCGTATTTTGGCCATATATAGAAGTCCAGATAACCATCAGTGGGGACGTCCGTTAGTTCATATTGCATACCAGCGACGACTTTTCCCTTGTCATTTAGGGGAGTGCCCCCGTCGGGCTTGACAAATCTAGAACACACGGCTGACACTCCTGAAGCATCAATCACTATCTTGGCAGATATGGGAAACATCTCCCCCTTTCCATCACATCTCCATCCCTTAAATTCACCATCTTGCTCGATTTTCTCCATGGACGTGAGTTTGTGTTTTAATGCGAGTTCTGCGCCTTCTTTGACAGCAGATTCCGCGATCCATTGCTCGAAGAGGTGTTTTTCCAGTACGTACCCGGTTTCTGTAAGTTGTTTTTCAGTACCATCGGGGAAAATCACTCTTATCCCATTGACCCTCTTGCTGATTACTTCCTCGGGTAATTGAAGATTAAGATTGGCTACGGCTTCATCTGAAATGCATTCTCCACAGTGAACCGGAGTTCCAATTTCGGAGTGATCTTCAATAATCAGGGTAGTAAGACCTTTTCTGGCACACTGAAGTGCTGCATTGCCCCCTCCAGGGCCTGCACCCACGACCAATACATCAACGTCGAATGTGTCTGACACGCATCTTGGAGTGGGCGGTCTGAAAAGAAACCAACGGTCATGTGGGAGAAAAGCGAACCTTCTCAATGGGGAGTCTCGAGTAACCTCTGTGGCATGGACGAGTCTGGGTCGGTACATCGACTCTCTGGAGCGTGATGGTGAGCTCCTACGAATCACCAGAGAAGTGGATGTTGAGCTCGAAGCAGGCACCATTGCGGATCTGCTTGTAAAAAATGGCGGGCCTGCAGTAATCTTCGAGAAACCTAGACTTCCGGATGGTACAATCTCTGACATTCCGCTTGCTATGAACATATTCGGGAGTCATTCCAGAACCATGAAGGCGCTTGGAGCAAGTGGAAAAGATGAGATCGGCAACAGGCTTGTTTCCCTAATGAAACCTGACATAGGGGCTTACCTGAAAGCTCCATGGAAAGGCTTACCTCTCCTAAGAGATGCACTAGCATTGCCCCCCAAAGTGGTGTGGAGAGCGGCATCTCAACAAATCGTCGATCTTGAGCCAGATGTTACTCGTCTCCCAATACCCAAGTGTTGGCCAATGGATGGTGGTCGCTACATCACTCTGCCTCTTGTGATAACTCGAGATCCTAAAACTAAAGATCACAACATGGGGATGTACAGAGGGCAAGTGCATGGGCCAAAAGAAATCGGCCTTCATTGGCAAATTCACAAACATGGTGCCGACCATGCAGCAGGGCATCCAGATGGGAAAATGCCTGTCGCAATATGCATCGGTGGTCCTCCAGAGTTGATTTTCTCGGCCATAGCTCCGCTTCCCGACAATCTTGATGAGTACATGTTTGCGGGTTTCCTCGGTCGTAAGCGTCTGCGAATAACGAAGGCCAAAACTCAGAATTTGCTAGTCCCCGCCGAGGCAGATATAGTCATAGAGGGTTGGACAGACCCTAATGAAACCAAATTGGAAGGGCCCTTTGGAGACCACTATGGTTTCTACTCGCTACCAGGGAATTACCCTGTTCTCCATGTAACAGCAATAACACACAGGCGAAATGCGGTTCTTCCAGCTACTATAGTTGGTCAGCCGCCGATGGAAGATGGGTATCTTGGCGAAGCCGTAGGTGCACAACTGACACCAGTAGTGAGATTTCAACACAGGGACCTGCGTTCTCTATATCTACCCTTAGAAACTGGTTTTCACAACCTTGCTATCGTTTCTGCCAAACAGCGATACCCGAGACAGGGAAGAAAAACTGCGCTCGGTCTCCTAGGGGCAGGTCAAATGATGTTGATGAAAACTGTCATGGTTATCGACGAAGATGAGGACCCCCATGATCTGGAGGTGTTCCTTGATGCACTCAATAACAAAGTGAATCCCTCTGAAGATATCATCACAATCGAGGGCCTACCTGGAGATTCGCTCGATCCCGCAAATCCTTTCGAGAATGTACAATCAAAGATCCTAGTAGATGCGACATCAATCCCCACAAATGATCCAAGAAATGGTGAAGATTCGCCTCTAGGATCTCCTACAAAGCGGTCTCCTGAATGGAGAGTGACAGGAGTTGACGCCCCGGGGGTACCTGACGATTTCGATCAATTGGTGGTACAAGAGGGCTTAGCAATTCAGGCTCGTTTACTTCGAAATTCCATGCTTGTTGTAACTGTGGAGATCGAGGGTGGGCCTGGTCCCAGAGAAGGCATGGAGGACCCTCATGAAGAGCTGGCTCGTCGCCAAAGAGAGAAAATAAGCAAAGTTACGGAAATGATATGGGGTTTGAAAGAAGCTCAGAATCTTCGTTGGCTCTTCATCACAGACAATGATTTACAGTTGCATGAAAAAGGTGCTAAACGAAGGCTTCTTTGGCAGTTATTCGCTCGTTTCGACGTTGATAGAGGTCTACTTTGGGACAAGAAAAGAGAAAGAGTTGCATGGGATGCTACTGCACCCATTCCGTCTTCAAAGAGTCCAATTCCTGCCCGTCGGTGGCCTGCGGTGACTCTTCATGACCCTGAAATTCTTGAGAGGGTGAACAAATATGCAGAAGAGGATGGGCTTCCCCAATGGGATTGGCCCTCCAACATATTGATGTAGACAGGGGAGATTTTCATGGAAATGAGAGATATCCTAGATTTTGTCAAAATAGAACACACTCTTTTTTCCTTGCCGTTCGTTTTGATAGGATTCGTACTTGCAGATCGCCAATTCGGTACAGATAGCACAGATTTACTCTGGATAATAGTGGCGGCAGTAGGCGCAAGGGGGCTGGCAATGGCACTCAACAGGGTAGTGGACAAGGAAATAGATGCGAACAACCCCCGAACCGCTTCCAGACACTTACCTTCCGGCAAGATGACTGACACGGAAGCATTTGCACTCTCAGGTTTGTTCTTGGCAATGCTGCTTTTTTCCGCGTGGATGCTGAATCAAGTTGCTTTGAAGATGGCTTGGTTACCTGTTGTAGCCTTCGTCATTTATCCATATACCAAGAGAATCTCATGGCTGTGTCATTTCTGGATCGGGCTATGTCTTGCCCTTGCTCCAGCAGGCGCTTGGGTTGCAATATCAGCTGATACTCACGGATGGGCAGCGATAACAGGAGTCGTTCCAATCGCAGGTGGAGAACGCGCTCTACTCTGGTACCCTGAAATATTTTTCATATCATTAGGAGTTGCAATGTGGATTACTGCGTTTGATATCAACTATGCGCGCATGGACGTGGAAATCGATCGTGATCAGGGAATCAAATCATTCCCTTCTCGTTTTGGATCCAAGGCGACAAGCGTTCTCAGTGTGTTTCTTACTTTGGGATGGGTTATCTGTTTCTGCCTCACGAAACTGCAAGAAGTTGATGATACTCGGGATTATCGATATCTTCTTTGGATTCCAACAGTCTTCGTAATGGGGATTCTGAATATCTATGTGATGACGAAATTGGTAGAGGATTCTGATAAGACAAAAACCGCAATGGAGAGTTTTCAGCAAAATCTGTTCAGATGTTCAATGCTTACAGGTTGGGTTCTACTTGGAAGTCTGTTGGTCATGCAGAGTCAGTGACAGAGGTGGTATGTTGTTCAAAATACACGCAGAATACGGTACTGCAGGAGATCAACAACAAGCTATCGACCAATTGGTTGATCAACTCGAAGAAGGTCAAGAACGTTGTATTCTTCTTGGAGTCACTGGATCGGGAAAGACCTTCGCTATGGCGAATATAATACAGCGGCTGCAGATGCCTACTCTGATACTATCGCACAACAAAACACTTGCTCGTCAACTTTGGCAAGAAATGAGTGAGCTTTTCCAGACCAATGCTGTTGAGTACTTTGTCAGCTACTATGATTACTATCAACCTGAGGCGTACCTCCCAAATCGTGATCTATACATAGACAAAGAGTTGCAAATGAATGAGAGGATTGAGCAAGAACGATTCTCAACCGTGGCGTCACTAGTCTCAAGGCCTGACGTCATAGCCATTGGCACCGTATCTACTATTTACGGTCTGAACCCTCCGGAAGTATTCCAACAGAGTCACGTTCAACTTCATGTGGGACAGGAAATCGAGCCGCAGGATGCTGTTAGAGAACTGATAGCACTACAATACAGAAGAACAACTGGAGATCTTGTCCGGGGAGACATAAGGCTCAGGGGCGAAGTGCTCGATATATGGATGCCAAGTAGGGATGATCCAATCCGCATAAGATTCGGATGGAAGGGCATTGAGAGGATTCAGGTTTGTGAGGCGGTTAGTTGGGAGCCTCTTGACGAAATAGAAGAGGCCTGGATTCATCCGAGAGAGTTCTACATGACGGATGAAGAAAGATTCTCCACTGCACTAGAAAACATAGAGTCTGAGCTTGATAAAAGATCTGCTTGGTTTGAATCCAAGGGTAAGGATCTGGAAGCACATAGAATTGAACAGCGAACGAAATTCGATCTGGAAATGCTGCAAGAACTTGGTTCGTGCAAAGGGGTGGAAAACTACTCTCGACATTTCGATGGGAGGGAAATAGGGGAGCGCCCATACTGCCTCCTTGATTTTTTCGCCACTAACGCTGAAAGTTTCCATGGAGGTGCAGATCGATATCTTGTAATCATGGATGAAAGTCACGTCACCCTCCCCCAAGTGGGAGGCATGTACGCAGGAGACTTAGCCCGAAAAAAAAATCTAGTGGATCATGGATTTCGTCTACCATGCGCATACGACAACAGACCACTTAGAATTGATGAATTTCAGAAGTTGATTCCTAAGATGCTCTATGTCAGCGCTACGCCCGGGGAGCGTGAGTTCAGACACCTAGCAGAGGTAACAGAACAAGAAGTACCGAGAGGGTTACTCCATGCGCCCTCGGGCGGTGGGGCTGGCAAGGCCGACATTGCAAAAAGAGAGGGTGATGGTTCCTTGGAGAATATCGTCAACTCCATACAGGGCGTCGTCAGTATGGAGATTAGGCCGACTGGACTTCTAGATCCAAAAATTGAGGTAAGGTCGACGAGTGGCCAAGTCCAAGATCTTCTGAGTGAGATAAACAACAGAGTCGCGAAGAACGAGAGGGTTTTGGTCACGGTCCTTACCATCAAATTCGCAGAAGAGGTGTCCGAATATTTACAGGGAATGGGCATAAAAGCCCACTATCTTCATTCGGAAATAGACACGTTGGAGCGTTCTGAAATCATCAAGGCTCTGAGAATTGGCCATATTGATGTCATCGTAGGCATAAATCTGTTGAGAGAGGGTCTCGATATTCCTGAGGTTTCCTTAGTTGCAATTTTTGATGCGGCTGCTCAGGGCTTCCTCCGAAATGAACGTAGCCTCTTGCAAACCATCGGTCGTGCAGCGCGCAACGAGGAGGGTTCAGTCATACTCTACGCAGACAGCATATCCCCCGCCATGGAGGGTGCGATAAGGCAGACTTCTGAGCGTAGAAAACGACAGGAAGCGTACAACCTAGAACACGCTGTCGTTCCAAGAACTATCAAAAAGGCACTTCCGACGATGGGAGACGAAACGGAAGACTTGCTTGCAGGTGTTGCAGGACGCGGGGCCAAGGGCGGTAGGCGATTGGTGGCTAAGAAGAAAAGAAGCAGAGATGTATCCACTTTCGCAAAGAAGTTTGATTTAGGCGCAGGGGCTTGGAACTCTTCGGACTCAGTTCTTGAATCGATCTCTCAGCCAGAGTGGGTTGATGCAGCAGAAGATGTATTAATTGGCAAAATAGAAAACTCGGAGACCGGTCGACTTCTTGAAAAATTAGAGAAAGAGATGAAGGCGGCTGCGGCTAGGCTTGACTTTGAAAGAGCGGCTGCCATAAGAGATAGAATTTCTGAACTTCACTATACGACCAATTGAAATCTTGATGCGGGAGCCAAAGGCATGGCCGAGTACGACCCACGTGACTTTGAAGATCCCGTTTTGGATTACGATTTCAATAAAATTCAGAATACTTCTGATCTCATTGACCAGATGTCCGTAGCCGGGGGTTTTACTGCTACAAAACTAGCCAAAGCGAGGGACATGCTATCGAAAATGTTTGAAGAAGCAGGGAATGAAGGGGTTGTCAATTGGATTTCCTTCCCTGCTGCTCTTTGTGCTACGGGCACCCGGGGCTTTTTTCTCGAGTTGGTAAAAAGGCGTCTAGTGGATGCCATAATTACAACATGCGGCACACTAGACCATGACCTAGCAAGAACATTCAGACACTATTTCCACGGTGATTTTGAACTGGATGACATTGCTCTCGGAAAGCAAGGTCTTAATCGCCTTGGAAATGTTATCGTGCCCAATGAATGCTATGGGGATATTCTAGAAGCAAAGGTTCTACCTTGGTTGAGCGAAATAGAGGAAGAAAGACGTGTATCGAGTGATTCCCCCTGGACTGGTTTCGGCACTGTTGAGCTCTGTTGGGCATTGGGAGATCGGATTGATGATGAAGGAAGCCTCCTTTACTGGGCTGCCAAACACAGGATCCCTATTGTGATTCCCGGCATAACTGATGGTTCAATCGGCGCCCAGTTATTCATGCACAGGCAAAGGAGTCCCTCATTCATGATCGACGTTCTTGCAGATGAACAAATATGTTCAGATCTTTCATGGACATCAAAGAAGGCGAATGCGCTCATGGTTGGAGGGGGAATCAGCAAGCATCATGTGATTTGGTGGAATCAATATCGAGGAGGGCTTGATTCAGCGATTGGGATCTCAACCGCACCCGAGTACGATGGCTCATTATCCGGAGCAAGGCTTCGTGAAGCGATATCATGGGGGAAAATCAGGCCAGAAGCCCCACATGTACTGATTGAAGGAGAGGCTAGCATGATTCTTCCATTACTTGGAGCAGCATTATTTTGTTAATGAATTCTGGAGAATGTTCAAAGAGTACTCTTCACTCGGATGGCTTATGTCTATTGCAGATATGGTACAGAACATGATTGATGAATTGAACGAGGCCATGGCGGACGCAGTGAAGTCCGATAATGGTAACAATGCGGCCATGACTCGTGTTCGCAAGGCTATGCAATCCGCTAAGAGTGCTGCGCAGGATGTTCGTATGAAGATCAGCAGCATCCGAAACGGATGATCTGCATTCTCAGTCATACAGATTGGCGAATACTCGCATTATAGCGAGTCTTAGAGATCCTGATGGCCTCCAGCCGACGGGCTCCCCGCATTTCCTCATGTGTGAATCTATGTCCTCGAGATTCGGCCTGACGATACTATCATGCCCCCTGGGTAATGGTACCAAGGGAGGCTGTTCCAGAGATCTCGGGTTATGTTTCCCCTCTAATGAAGCAGAATAACGAGTCCAGAGGTGAATTGCCTCGGCATAGACAGAATCTGGCCACCATGGTCTCCTCCCAGCCATCAACAATGGTTGACCGGGTAGTGGCAATTTGTTTTCTATTACCATTACGCGTATTGCTTCAGCAACATCCCTTACAGGCAACCAGAATCTTGGCATTTTAGTTCTAGGATGCATACCAGAACCAGAAATCGCATCGGCGATAATAGAATGGAAGGTGCCATCCTCCCAAAGAGGGTCGCAGGTATCGGTTATTACGTCCTTTACCAGAATCAGTGGTGATTGGGAGGAGATTTTCTCTTCCCTCCATGGAAGAATGGAAAGTCCGGATGCCTCAATACCGACGCCGATCTGGAGTTGTGGCGTCTTACCTTTCCACTGTTGATATGATATCGTATCAAGTCTGGATGCTATGGCATCCCTAAAGGGGCCTTTTGGGCCCGAGACCTCAGCCACTCTAGGCATAGGAATCTCTCAATTTGCAAGGATTCCTTCAACCACCAGATCGTCATCGATGAATGATTTCAAACAAGATTCTACGAGTGTTATAATCATATCAATCTCTTCAGACGTAATTAGGAAATGCGGAGTGAATCTCAGTGCGTTGGATCCACCATGTATCACGCCTAGCCCATTTCTCCGGCACCATTGTTCGACTCCGTCCACACCTACCACTGTGAATCGTGAAGGGTCTAGCTCTGCCGAAAGCAAGAGACCTGTTCCCTGCACCTGAGTTATGCAACCAGGCATCGATGCGGAGAGTTTCTCTAATTTATTTACGAATTCTTTACCCCTATCCTTGATATTTTGACGTAATTCTGGTGTTATCTGCTCGAGAACAGAAATAGCTGTTTCCAATGATCTCGGATTTGTGGTCATAGTATTCCCATAAACGCCTACGACATACGTCTTCGATGCTCTTTCACTCATGCCCAATACTGAAAGTGGGTATTGTCCGGCGTTGAGCGCTTTTGACCATGGCTCGAAGTCAGGCACCTCACAATCTTCGAAACCCGGATAGTCTACGATACTTAGACAGCCCTGACCCCTCAAACCTGCTTGTATCGAGTCGATTAGTAGGAAAGAGCCATGCATATTGGATAGTTTTCTTGCGACGTCATAGAATTCCCTTGTAATCGAAAGTCCTGGATTTCCTTCACCCATTACGGGTTCCATCGCAACGAGTTCGATGAAAGCGTTGTTTACCTCTGCTTCTTCGAAAACAGATTGAAGTTTATCAATGTCATTTGGAGGGACCAGTTTGACTCCCTCTCGATTTCTAAATGATGCGAGTTTATTTCGATATTTTGGCAGGCATGAGTCTGAAATTGAAGCAGGTCGGTCGGTTCGCCCATGAAAGCCATGGTCTAATGCGACAGTCCAGATCTTCTTTCCTTCATGCGGCCCACCTACGTCGGTCATTAATCTAGCATTGATATCTGCAATTCGCATCGCTACAGTAACGGACTCTGAACCGCTATTCATGCATATGAATCTGTCAAATGGGCAATTTTCACGGCTGTGCCCTACTTCTCTTCTTATTGCGTCCGCGAATCTCAGATGAGTTAGCGAGGGGGTCATGACATTAGCCATTACGTGTGACTCGGACATTGCCGACATAACATGGGACGGGGAATGTCCCATTCCAAGCATGCCATATCCCCCATTATCATGTATCACAGCCCCGTGAGTTGTTACGATCCAAGGGCCTTTAGCAGCAAGAGGGATGTAGGGATTTACAGTAGATGGCTCGTAAAAGTTCACGTAAAACTTCTGAAGTTCCTTCGCAAATTCTGCTTCATCGAGGCTGAGAAGTAGTTCTTCAATAGAAGGTTCCATCTGTCCTCTAACGAGCATTGCTTGATCTATTGCTACATCGAGATTGGGGTCGATACTAAGGAATAATTCGATGAATTTGTTATCGAGGCCGTAGGTAAATGCTTGGCCGGAAGAAGATCTGAGCAGTTCGATTCGGCTATCCATCGAACTTGGCAGGAGTGGGCCATCAAATGAATATTCGCTGTTTGAGTCATTTTCCAATATGATGTATCGAGGGCTGATAATCTACATTAAAATAAAAAATTAATTCAATAAATAAATTGCAATTTTATTACACACAATAAATTTTCAATTGTAAAATCAAATTCTTGTTCGATTGAATTATATGCCGAGTTGCTGCTTGAGTTGCGTAGATCGAGGGCAAGTGGGGTGCAGGTCGGGGGATAATCGAATGAGTGAGAAGTTGGAAATACAGGAACTATTGCAAAAAGAAGTTTATGTTGGGGACACCTTAGTTGGAGTAATCGTCGGTGAACGGTTTCACCCAAGGGATGAATTTGTCAGATCGATGCGTATCCAGGTTTTGGACGGCGTTGCAGAGGAATACATGAGGAAGCCTGCAGATCAAGCGCCTCTACACAAAGAATTAGTGCACAGCATAAGGCCTGATGGTTCAGTTAAGTTATCAAAATCAATGCGCGAACTTCAGAGAAGATGGCGAAATACCGTAAGGATAGATGAACAGCTTTGGGCGCCTGATGAGTTGATGGATCGCGCGGTGATGGACAACGACGGTGTCGATATCGGCAATGTCGTTAGTCTTGTCAAAGTAAAGAGGACTTACAGGGGGGTTGTGGTAGATGTGCACGGCGTTTTACAACGAAGAATGGGTCTTTCTGATCAAATAATAATCCCAGTAACTCAACTGGCTAGAACCACTGCTTATTTAGATGAAATAATACTGAGATGTCCGTTGAATAGGCTCCTTACTTTACCAAGCTATTTACAACTAAACGAGTAACTTTGGTGGGCATGGCAGGATTTGAACCTGCGGCCTCCCGGTTATCAGCCGGGTGCTCCAGCCAAGCTAAGCTACACGCCCTGAGCGGCCTCTCGTGAGGCGGTACTGATTTGAAGATGCCCATTCGGACAGGGGCAATTGTATTCACGTTCCGGCAAGGTCATGAGTAGCACAGGGCTCGGGAGGCCAGATGCCAGTAGTTAGTGGCCCGGCCTACACGGAGGTCGCAATGGGTCTTGCTAGTGAGTTGGACATGCAATACCTCCCTACTGAAACTCGTCGATTTCCGGATGGTGAAGGGTATCTTCGCACTCCCAGTGAGGGTTTTAATTCAATGCGATCAGAACCGGTGATTGTAGTCTCCTCAACTTTCCCGGACAATGGAATTGTACAGACCATGATGATGCTGGCCGGTGTTGCCGACATCCAAAAAGGGGATTTGTCCAACCTAAAGGGCGAAGGCGCACAGGATTTGGACGATACGGGGAGGAGGATCTTACTCGCAGTGCCGTACTACGGCTATGCGCGACAAGATAAGCGATTCTCTGCCGGAGAAGTAATCGCTGCAGGGGTTATTGCTGATCATCTAGCAACAGCCTGCGAAGGAATTGTTATACTTGACATTCATGAGCCTAAAGTCTTGGAATCTCACAAACATCCTATCCAATTTGTCACCGCAGTACCCGAACTTTCTGAGTTACTTTTGAATGATGTATCCCCAGACTTCATCCTATCTCCCGACAAAGGAGCAATTGATAGAGCAAGGGAAGTTGCTGAGATCATAGGAGTTCCATACAGCTACCTTGAGAAAAAGAGGATCGATGCACACACGATAGAACATATTCCAAAAGATCTTGATGTGTCTGGAAAGGTTGTGGCGATTGTAGATGACATGATAAGTACGGGCGGCACTATCTGCAGGGCGAGTGACGCCTTGCGCCGACAAGGTGCAATCGAAGTTCATGCAGCATGCACTCACGGGCTATTCACCTCTGGTGCGCTCACTAGACTCGTTAAGCACGTTGATGGGGTATACAGCACAGATTCGCTATCCAACCCGCGTGCTGTGGTCTCGGGGGCTCCGGCCCTAGCCCGAGGCGTAAAGAAGCTGCTGGCCACCTTATGACAGGGCTCGCTCTCCTGCGGTGTGTTTATACAGGCCGCGTTCAGCGGCAGGACACCGCACGAGGATGATTCCAATGAGTGTACACGTTGCCTTCGAAACCCCACAAGATGTTCATGAGATTGTTTACGAGATGGTCAAGGCCCTCGGAAAAGATG
>PBBV01000014.1 GCA_002717835.1 Methanobacteriota archaeon | reverse complement strand
CTCCTTGCTGAAGTCCCTGTTCTGGAAGAAGTCACGTATCGTGTCCCCGTCGAGAACCTCGCACCCATATCGCTTAGATGCGGCCATAGCGATCGTAGTTTTGCCGGCTCCTGAGAGCCCAGTCATCCAGATAATCCTGTTTCCCATGTGATACTCACCGGGTGGCACAGAGGCACCCTATTTGATTCCGATGGGATCCATCATCTAGTCTCAAGCATGCTGTTGAGTTGCTTCAGCAGCCCTCTGAGCGTGACCTCGCTGATCCCGGATACCTTGCACACTTCGCTCTGAGTGCGAGGAGAAGTGCTATTCTGCGAAGCATGGTAGAGTAACACGCCAGCTATCCCGGAGGGCTTCTTACCCTGCCAGGCATACTGGTCCTGAACTCTGTTCCAAAGCTCGCGGACTGCCCCTAGGATTGGCGCTGGCAGCCCCAAGTCCGAGTGGAACTTCTCCAGATATTCCTCTGGCCCAGTGACATGATGTGCGCCGAGCGTCCTCGCTACGAGCCGAATTGTCCTCTTGAGCTCCTTCTTTTCGACCTCGTTGGACATGTCGAATGCTGATGCAATGTCGTCTATCTTTCTGGGTATCCTCGCTTCTCTGGCGGCAACGTAGACACAGGCAGCCGAAACGCCTCTGATGGACCTGCCAGTGACAAGCCCGCTTTCAACGGACTTCCTGTACAGGCCCGCTGCTTGTTGTTGTATCTGTGGAGGCAGACCTCCATGATTCTTGATGAATTGCATGGCCTGGCTTAGATTCCTGCTTCTACTGTCGCGGGTCTTGCTTCGTTGATCAATCACCTGGCGTCTTCTCCATTCCCTGGCTTGCCTCGCGGTCATACCGTGCTTACCAGCGCTTATGTCCCTTCGATCAATTGAAGTGTTCAGTCCCTTGTCAGAAAGATCAATTCTGGTCGGTGCACCGACCCTTGATCGGTCGTCTCCCCCTGAATGATTCGTCCATTCTGCACCCGGATCAATCATGTTCTGAGCTGCGACGTAGCCGCATGTGGCACATGTGGTCTCCCCCCTGATATCGTCGGTTTCCCAGTCTAGGGCCCCGCACAGGCTACAAGGTTCTGAGACAGATTCGGTCCCACGAGCCTTTTCTGATCGCGACGCAGACCCAATTTGGACAGGGCGTTGGCGGTTAGTGCCTTGTCCAATCTTCTTCTTGTTAACCATTGGTTGTATAGTCTGACGCATTCCTTATCAAAGTTCGTCTCAGTCGTTCATACAGGTTTCATCGAAGATCATAATTTTCATGCCCGGCTCCCCCTCGACACTGATTGCCTCAGGTTGGACCGAATCTCTCAGTACCCCCTCAAAAACCAACTTCCAGTACAATAGGTAGGGAGTTTTCGAAACAATCTGAATCGTTGGCATAATGTGTAATCGTGATTGATTGTAAATAATCATACTCCTGATCGGGCGGCGACGTACAAGCACTTGAGCCGAGTTCTTGATGTGCCTGTTCTTGCAGTCGTATGCATGGCTCACGCTGGCCCTGTACGCACAGCCCTCTATCAGAACCATCTGGATGCAGGAGCGACCATGGTCGATTTCCATGGCTTTGAACTGCCAATACAATACTCTTCAATCTGGTCCGAGCATCTTGCATGCCGTGAGTGTGCAGGCCTGTTCGATGTATCTCACATGGGCTTCTTTACTTTCGAGGGGAGAGGAGTACGTGAATGGCTATCCTCTGTATCCACGCAAGACGTGTCAAAGTTTTCCCCCGGCCGCTGCGGTTACACCCACTTCCTGGACAATGATGGCCTTATCATCGATGATATGATATTCGCCGTCGAGACCAACAATCGAATCCACGGCGTCCCGAATGCATCCATGATCGAGGTAATGTGGAACTGGCTCAATCCTCTATTGCCAGATGATGGCTCAATCGCCATCAATGACAGGTCAAAAGGAACCAGCATACTCGCACTGCAAGGCCCCTCAGCACCCTCGATCGTCTCGATGATATTCGGTGTAGACGGCTATCCGGGCCGGTTTAATTGCAAAACAATCCCAGTGAATGACCTTGGTTTCGAAGGATGGATTCAGGGAACGGGGTATACCGGAGAGGCAGGAGTGGAAATTTTCGTTAATGACCAGAATGCCCCAAGCCTCTGGGATGCCATTATGGATGCAGGCAGGGATCTTGGAGTCCATCCTGTTGGCTTGGGCGCCAGAGACACACTCAGACTCGAGAAAGGGTATCTGTTATCGGGGCAGGACTTCCTTTGGCCGGGCCTGAGCGAGCCCACTCCTGATATTCTCCCGGAGAACTTCCTAGCTAGGGGCACTTTGGAATCAAACGTACCATTCGGCCTTTCTGCCAATCATGATTTCATCGGCAGGTCTGCCATGGAGGAAAGAGCCGTTGATAATGTGCGTTGGTCGGGATTGAGATGCATTTCCCGAGGCCCCTCACCCCGACCGGGTCATCAGATTCACAGTAGCGAGAGTGAAAATTCACCGATCGGGTATATCACAAGCGGCGCCCCCTCTCCCTCGCTTGGAATAGGAATAGGAATGGCGTATCTCGTTGACCCTGAACCAGGGCAAATTGTCTACATCCAGACGAGTCCGAGGCGACGGGTCCCTGCCGAAATCATACGTCCGCCATTTTTGTAGTGTCGGCGCAATGGCTATTTGACCGCCCTCCAAGCCGCAAGTGTGGCGACGTTTGAGGAGAGGGCACTGGAAGGTCTGGGAAAAGCCCTGAAATCAATGGGGTACAGTGGAGCGGACCTCTTCCAGCAGATGGACAGGGATGGTTCAGGAAGCATCAATTTTAATGAGTTCAAGGACGGTATTGCAAGGACGACCGGCCAGAGTGCGCCAACTCCTGTTCTACTGGCTGTCTGGAAACTTCTCGATGCCGATGGTAACGATTCCATATCATACGACGAGATTCTCCAGCTTCTGGGCGAGGAGAATACCGGCCTTCGTTCTGCAGTGGAGGCGATAGCGGGCGAACCCGATCCGCCCCCCCCACCATCATCTTCCGGCCAACCAGCAGCGCTCATTGTCGACAAAAACTTCGATCAAGGTGAACCAATACGCATCGGCTTTGTGTCATCTGGAGGCGAGGAACGCTCATGGGTGGGGATATACGAATCCGGAGCAAAAAACTCAGATTACGCTGATTGGTTGTATCTCAATGGTTCGCAAGACCAGAATTACGATACTATTCCTGCTGGCTCGATTAACTTCGAAATGGAACTTAACCCGGGGGAATATGATGCCAGGCTATTCGGCGACGGAGGCTACGATAGGCTTCTAGCAACGACATCATTCAATATTCTCGAACCAAAGCCCGAGCCGGAGCCCGAGCCTGAGCCCGAGCCGGAGCCCGAGCCTGAGCCCGAGCCGGGGCCGAAAAGGGGAACAGATAGTCCATTTACCGTTGATAATCTCATAAAACGCCTTGCTGAAGCTGTAACTCTGAGCGCGAGGAAATCTGCGATTGACTCGTTAATCGGCCACGCGTTCCCCCTTGCGATGAAGGTCACCGGACTTGATCGAACGATTGGCCCGGGATTGTCAAAAAGACTTCTATTCGGGACAACCGTGATTGCCACATCTGCTCTTCTTGGTGAGGTAGAAATGAGGCTAGGGACTGATCAACAACCACCCTCAATGGGACAGGCTCTAGATTTACCAGTCAAGATAACCGGCTGGAATTTTGCCCGCGGACGTCCGATATTAGAAATGGCCATTGATTGAAATTCAGTGGCCGGCTGCTTCTAGTGCTTCCCTGATCATCTCTTCTAGGCTTATCGCCGGTCTAAATCCTAGGCGCCTCTCTATCTCCGACGCATCAACAATCCCGAATACTTGACCCTCTGAATTCTGTCCGTATTCTGTTTCGCAACCAGTCATTTGAACGTATATTTCCGCTAAATCTCTCAGTTGAATCCCCTTTCCGGACCCCACAGCAAGACTCTCTCTTGTGGGCGGCGGACTGGACAGTACGCCCAAAACGCACTGCGCCAAGTCATGAACATGTACGAAATCCTTCATCTCGGAACCATCCCCTGGAATGTTCACCCAACCAATTGGAGACTCTTCGGCCCATTTGTGAAGTAGGCCATTACCAGGCGGGCCGTTAAGCGGGACACCCTGTACGTTCGAGGCTCGAAGTATACTCACGGGCCGCTCAGGAGTCGCCTGCTCGAGCGCCATCTCCTCCATCCAAAGTTGCGCTTCCGCAGCAACGTCTCTGGGGGCGATGGTCGAATCAGGCCCATAATAGGGCTCCCCCTCCTCCCATTGGGTGTGAACTCGGAGCGTTCCAACTACAATCAGGTGAAGCCCGCCGTGTCTGCCAACGGCCTCCAACACGGGGCGCGAGCGTTCTCGCATCTCAAGCATGGTCTGCCTGTCATCACGGCCCAGAGTGGCATCAGATGCCCGGGAGTTGATGTGTATGACTGCCGTGCAGGGAGTAAGGAGAGCATCTAGCGTCATGGGGTCAGAAAGGGCTTCATTCGGCACTACAATGGCGTCTTCTCCCAGCATTTCTGCGATCCATGGCCCAACGAATCCATCTGACGCAGTGATCGCAACCCCCATGTCTCTCGTCCCAAAAACGAATTTCTATGTCTAAGAGTGTGTCGGTAGGGAAGGCCATGTAGACGCATCCTTCAAGCACCTCTTACATAGGGGCGTGGTTTGGGGATATCCGTGGACCAACTGCCCAACCTCGGCCGAGAGACAGAGATGCTTTCTGAAATGGGTATGTCCTCCATCGATGATCTGTTTGCCGACATCCCGGAAGGTGTCCGCAGGAATGATCCATTGCCCCTTCCACCGCCCCAGTCTGAAGAACAGATTTTGGCGGACGCAGAGCGCTTGCTCGGAGCCAACATACACCTAGACTCCCGTCCCTCGTTCATATCTGCTGGATTAGCAAGGAATTTCGTGCCAACGATGGTGCCCATGCTTGCGACAAGGGGGGAGTTCCTAACATCATACACCCCATATCAGCCAGAGGTAAGCCAAGGCATGTTGCAGGCGATGTGGGAATTTCAGACGATGATTTCGGAACTTGTCGCCTTACCTGTTGCCAATGTCTCAATGTACGATGCCAGCACAGCAGCGGCCGAGGCGATAACTTGTGCTGTCAGGGTTCGTTCGAAGAGATCTTCCCAGCCCAATACGGTCTATGTTTCTGAATTCGTCCCGCCGCACAGAATGTCAGTGATTGAGAACTACACGCAGGGCGTTGAGATCGACATCAAGATACTCCCACATCGAGATGATGGGACTCTCGATCTTGAAGCAGCAAAGGCAGCAAACGATTCCTGCGCAGTGTATGTGGAGCAGCCAAATGCCTTCGGGTCCATAGACGAAGGCCTGACTCGTCTAAGATCTATCATTGGTGAAAAAACAGCGTTGATAGTTGGTGTCGACGCAGTCTCGTTGGGCCTGATTGAGGCCCCGGGTAATTGGGGAGCAGACATAGTCGTTGGAGAAGGCCAGCCATTCGGCATAGGCCCCACGGCCGGAGGTCCGATATACGGCATATTTGCCTGCACAAAGGATTACCTCAGATTGATGCCCGGCCGCATAGTTGGGCAAAGCCTGGACGCGGATGGAAAGATTGCATACACTCTGACGCTTTCCACTCGGGAGCAACATATACGCCGACACAGGGCGACTTCAAACATATGCTCGAACGAGACGTTAATCGCACTTATGGGTGCGATGCACATGGCATTGCTGGGGCCAGAAGGCCTTGAAAGGCTGGCATTGAGGGTAGCCTCCGCAACACAGATCGCGCTTGAAGCGGTGGTGAGTATTGAGGGAGTCGAGCTGATTTACCCGGAGTCACCTGTGTTCAGGGAATTTGCAGTCAGGCTCCCCTGCAGTTCCCGCGAAACCTTGGAGCGAATGGACTCAATGGGCGTCATAGGCGGGTTTGATCTCAATCAGTGGTGGGGCACTATGGAGGACTGCTTATTGATAGGGTGTGACGAGAGAACGAGTCTAGAAGACATTGAAACCCTATGTTCCGCACTCTCCGCGAGTATAAGTGAGGCTTACTCATGAGCACTGTATTCGATTTCAATGGCGCCCCTGGCACAGGGTGGTCCCAGCCGAAACCCGTCGGAGAGGATGCAGGCGCGCAAATACCCGGTTCGATCAGGCGCAAAAATCTCCCACGCTGGCCGCGAGCCAGTGAACCGGAACTCGTTCGCCACTACACTCTCCTATCACAGAGGAATTTCGGCATCGATACGGGATTCTACCCTCTGGGATCATGCACGATGAAGCACAATCCTAGGATCAATGAGCGCATTGTTCAGATGCCTGGCATAGACAGAATACACCCACTCCAGCCCGACAGTCAGGTCCAAGGCCTGCTCGCAATATACTATGAAATGCAAGATATGCTTGCCATATGCGCTGGGATGGATTCGGTGACACTGCAACCAGTTGCAGGCGCACAGGGCGAATTTACAGCCATAAGGTGCATACAGGAATATCATAATTCGAACGGCGAAAGCAACAGGAACAAGGTCATCGTCCCTGATTCTGCACATGGAACCAATCCAGCATCAGCATCCATGTGCGGGTACGAAATCGTGGAAATACCCAGTGGACCCGATGGCCGTCTAGATCTAGACGCACTCAGGAGTGCAGTGGATGGCGAGACTGCTGCTATGATGATCACCAATCCCAGCACTCTAGGAGTCTTCGAACCAGAAATAGCAGAAGCAGCGAGTATCGTTCACGAAGCGGGTGGCCAAATGTACTATGATGGTGCTAACTTCAATGCCATACTCGGGAAGACTGATCCTGGCCGCATGGGTTTCGATGCGGTCCATTACAATCTGCACAAGACGTTTAGCCAACCACATGGCGGAGGTGGTCCCGGTAGTGGGCCAATAGGCGTCAAATCACATTTGGCAAAGTTCCTCCCGTCCCCAATAGCATCCAGAAGAGTGCGTGCGGAAGATGACCCGCCGGGGGTGGGCGACGGCTTCTGTTACTTCTGGGAAGAGCCCGAATCTTCGATTGGGAAAGTCCAGCAGTGGAACGGCAATGCAGGAGCAGTCGTTAGGGCGTGGGCTTTCTATCGTAGATACGGGCGTGATCTTGAGCGCATGAGTGAACATGCCGTTCTGAATGCCAACTATCTCCGACATAGAATCATGAGAGATTTCGGCAATCCGCAAATGCCCCCTATGCCGAAAGACGGAGCCCCATCGGAGGTCGTGAAACACGAATTTACCCTCGACATGACTCCTGTGAAAGAGGCCACAGGTGTAACTGCAAAGGATGTGGCAAAACGCCTGTTAGATTACGGCTACATGGCCCCAACATTGTATTTCCCTCAAATTGTTCCTGAGTGTCTGATGCTGGAACCCACCGAAACAGAATCAAAGGACGTGCTTGACAAGTTTGCCGACGATTTCCTGAGTATATTGTCGGAGGACCCTGAGATAGTCAAGACCGCCCCACACACTACTCCCGTCAAACGTGTCGACGAGGTTCTCGCTGCAAGGCAACTCATATTGAGACACCCCTGTGAGTGAGCCAACTCAATATCCTGTGGGCAGGTGGAAGGGCGTGGGCCGGATGAACCAAAAGTGGCTGGAAGGTGACCCCAGCTGGTGGCCTAAGAGCAAGGAATCACCTGTAGTTGAGCACGATTATGAAACTCAGCCTCCCGATTCGTGGTCATCATGGCGCAGACAGAGACTCCGCCCACCAGGCCCAGCTATGCTCGTCCCCATGGCATGGACAGCATTTTTCCTTGCAGCAGCTTCTTTCCCACTCATCTCTCCTGGACACACACCAAATGATCAGCTCGTCGCCTCAGCCTTGTTTATCATTGGATGGTTACTGACGATAGCCCCATTGGCGTTCACTGGAGCGATAGGTAACAATCCTGCCCGAAAATCTATTTTTGACACCTATCCAGTTGATACGAAAACCATCCTGATTGGACTACTCTTCTTTTTAGCCCACATCTACATTAACACCTTATTCGGTTGGCTTGCATACGTGATTTTCTGGGTTGCGTGGATCAGGACTGTGATGGCAGTTTCGGAATCAGTAGAGCCTTCATGTGGGAGATGGCTTTTGCCGATAATCCCTAGGGCATATGCGAAATCCAATGTTGCGGAAGGCTGGCAGAAGAATGAGAGGATATTCCGCACCGGATGCCTTGCAGTAGGCCCAGAAATTGGAGATTGTCGAATCATTATTGAAGGTGTCAGACATCTCACAGGAACATACCTGGCAGTCTCGCTTCTAGGGAGAACAGGGTATCGGTATGATCCGTTCCAGACCAGACTACGCAACCCAATTCCTGTTGATATGCTCCGTGAACCACCTATTGAGATAGTCAACACCAAGTGGGAATTTGAGGATTCCTGAGACTGCGCTTCGAGCCGTCACGCTTTAGCACCGCCTTCGTAGCCGCGGAGCATGGATGTCTGCATAGTAATGGGTTCAAAATCCGATCTCTCGGTCGGTCAGAAATGTACTTCGATTCTAGATCGCTTTGGAATCGATTATGAGTTAAGAGTCGCATCAGCACACCGTGCCCCAAAGTATCTCGAGAGCATAATTGAGGCTGCAGAAGAGGCTGGTTGTGCTGTATTCGTCGGAATTGCAGGTGTCGCCGCAGCCCTGCCAGGGGTAATCGCATCTATGACTTCCAAGCCAGTAATAGGAGTCCCAGTAGGAGGCAAGGTCCCTTTAGATTCACTACTTTCGATCGTTCAAATGCCTCCTGGGATGCCTGTCGCTACAGTGGGTGTGGACAGAGGGGATAATGCTGGAGCCCTAGCAGTCCAGATACTAGCTTCCAGCGATCAGGAATTATCAGAATCCTACGTCAAATGGAGGGACGAGATGACTCAGAAGGTCATCTCGGATGACTCATCAATTCAAGGGTGATACGATGAAGACAGAAACCCTCGTCAATGAGGCATTAGAGCTCCTCAAGTCAGGGATAGATGATACTGCGATAATAGCATGCAGCGGGGGGATCGACTCCACCGTCGCCGCGATTCTGGCACACAAGGCCGTAGGTGATCTCCTTCATTGTGTGTACGTCGATACGGGGTTGATGAGGTTGGGCGAGTCTGAGGAGGTATCCTCGATGTTTGATGAGATGGGAATCCAACTCAAGGTGGTGGATGCATCGGACCGCTTCTTTTCTTCATTGGAAGGGGTGACAGACCCCGAAGATAAGAGGAAGGCGATAGGCGAACAATTCATCAGAGTTTTTGAAGAGGAGCAGCGTGAAGTAGGCGCCAAATATCTAGTTCAGGGAACGATCGCTCCTGACTGGATAGAGTCTGGAGGCGGGGAGCGTGATGTCATCAAGAGCCATCATAATGTGGGCGGCATACCAGATGACATCGATCTCTCAATTGTCGAACCTCTCCGAGATTTCTACAAAGACGAGGTCAGAGCAATCGCACGACATCTAGGTATCGCATCCTCTGAGAGGCAGCCCTTCCCCGGGCCCGGCTTAGCCGTCCGTGTGCTCGGAGATGTCACAAGAGAACGCGCTGATGCCTGCAGGATAGCATGCGATATCGTCGAACGGAGAATCATGGAGGCGGCACAGTCCGGGCTTTGCGATCTCCCATGGCAATATTTCGCAGCACTCCTCCCCGTTCGCTCAGTTGGCGTCCATGGCGACGCGAGGGTCCATGGAGAGACAGTCGTGGTGCGCGCAGTGACAAGTTTGGATGGCATGTCCGCCAGATACTCCCCAATTCCTCATGATGTACTGTCCGGAATTAGCACTGAAATCACAAACTCACTCAAAGGACACGTAAATAGAGTCGTCTATGATATCACTCACAAGCCCCCTGGCACCATCGAATGGGAATGATATCGCTTCGAATTTGTACAGTCTCATCAGCGATTGATTGATGAAGGATCGGTCCAGCCACAGGGTGGGCCGACATAGCTTAGTTGGTGGAGCGGCGGACTGTTAATCCGCAGGTCGCAGGTTCGAGTCCTGCTGTCGGCGCCACAAATTCATGCGTGGGTAAACCCTAGTTTGCCGTGGTTTTCTATTGCCCAATTATACAATTGAATCAGCGAAGGACCCATTTCGAAAGCCACTTGCGTGGCTTGATACTCTACTGTGGGGGGGATAGTCTTGTGAGTGGCGCGCCTTACAAGCCCACAACTTTCCAGCTCCTTCAGCCTCCTCGATAGAGACGTGGCCGATGTTCCAGCGAGCCTCTGTATCTTCCCAAATCTTACAGGTTCTCTTGCAGATATTATGACATGGAGGACATTCAGCATGCTTGCCTTCGAGAGAAGCTTCAGAAGGTCGTCTACCCCTTTCCTGTTCTTTTCAGACAGCCCTGTGAATGGGTTAATTCTGTTGTTATACTTCAATGGCTTAGAAGGGATCCGTATCGAAGTCGACCCGTCCACGCCCCCCCCTCGACTAACTGTAACTACGAGATTGACCCTATGCCCAGCCTTATCTGGCAACCATGTGCCCCACTCAGAACCATCGGGCTCCACCATCCCCCATTCATACGTACCTTCTGTCATAGGCTGAGTGTAGGTCCATATGCCATCCTCCTCCTTTTTCATGGGAATCAAAACCCAGTCGTTGAATGATCCCTTAATGTGCGGCATGGTCAGTTGTTCTGACTCATCGTACAACACAAATGATACATCTGCCACCGAAATTCTTGACGAGTTCATCGTGAGGCTGCTCATTAGCCGTTTTTTATGAATGTCCTCATTGGACAATCATTTTCACATTCCGAATGTTTCGTAGATCTTCACGTATTCTCGAATCATGCGTTGTCCTGTGAATGCAGACCCTGCAGCGATTGCCGATCTCATCAGAGATAACCATCGGCTCCTACTTGATTTCCATGCAGGCAGAACCTCGTCCTCCAGCAGATCATAGAGTGCGTTTGCATCCCTATCATCATCCCTGGCCTCTTCCTTGTTTCCAATTCCCCACCCATTCACACCGTGATCACATGCTTCAGGCCACCAGCCGTCGAGGATGGAAAGGTTCGGCACCCCATTCATTACCGCCTTCATCCCTGAGGTACCACTTGCTTCCATGGGTCTAACGGGTGTGTTCAGCCAAACGTCGACCCCACTGGTCATTGCCAATCCGGTTGCCATTGAATAGTCCTCCAAGAAAGCAACTGGAATATCGCGGAGTTTGTGGGAGGCATCGAATATCTCCTTGATTAGGGCCTTGCCCCCATCGTCTCTTGGATGAGCCTTGCCCGAGAAGACAAATTGAATCTGCCCGGAACCAATTTTGTTGAGCCTCGAAATGTCCCTGAATACCAGCGAAGCGCGCTTGTAGGTCGCGAATCGCCTTGCAAAACCTATTGTAAGCCTGTTCCCGTCAAGTTTTACTCCGGTCGTCGATTTGACAAGCTCACGCAAGATTGCACGCGACTCTGACCTTGCACGCTCAAGCCCAGTTTCGCTGAGAGCCTTGGCACCATTCAGAACGCCCCCGTCCAGCCTCCAGCCAGGCAACTCATCGTCGTATAAACGCGCCATCGTTGGTGATATCCACGTCGGATGATGAACTCCATTGGTGATCGGCATGATATCAACTCCGGGGAACATATTGGATGCAACCTCAGCATTCAGAACAGAGACAGCATTCACTTTGCCCGCCATGCCGATTCCCAGATGGCTCATAGAGCATTGATTCCCGTCAGTCGCCAATGTCTTCTCAACCGGCCCTATGAGGTCTTGAACAACACTTTCAACGAGGTCCCATTCAAAACGGTCGTGCCCCGCAGCGACAGGGGTGTGGGTTGTGAACAGAGTCCTCGATGATGCTTCTTCCCTGCTCCACCCTTGACGCATCATCTCCAAGGCGGCTATAGAGCAATGACCCTCATTCAAATGCAGGCCCTGCAGGGGCCAGTGGCCGAGTATTTTGAGCGCCCTTATGCCGCCAACTCCAAGCAGATACTCCTGACGAACACGCATCTCGTCACCTCCTGCATAGAGCCGGTCAGACAGGCTGACGTGCCCCTCGCTGTTACTGGCATGGCGGGTATCCAGGAAGTACACCGGCACCTGGTGTCCGTTATGGCCGTGAATAACCGTCTTCCAAATTTTCGAACTGAGTTTCGACCCATCCAGCGGTATGGATAATTCCAGGCCGGTGTCCTCGAGATGCTTGTTAGGGTCGAGATCGGGATATGACTCGGTTTGGTTGCCTTGTTCATCCAAGTGCTGTCTTCCATACCCTTCTCGATATAACAGCGTCACAGCTGCGACGTCCATCCCCTCGTCTGCAGCAGACTTCAGATGATCGCCTGCTAGAACTCCTAGGCCACCGGAGTACGTGTGCAAGTCGCTATACAGACCTATTTCTGCACTAAGGTAGGCTATCAAAATTTACCCCCCGTTCAATCTTCTTTCTCAGTGTCCGAATGCCCATCTCCCACATCATCGGAGGATGGCCTTCTCGTCCCTTGTAAGACAATAATTGCCCCAGATAAGCCAATAACCACCAATATCAAGGGGATTATCAGTGAATTTGTCTCTGGACTTTCGTCGTCTCCGCCCGTATCCGTGCCATTTTCGTCTTGAGTGCCATTGTTAGTTTGAGTGTCTGTTATGGTCCCAGATGCGATCAGAAGCATAGAAGCCGTATTACCAGCCACATCCATGGCATGAAGAGTCACTGTATGATTGCCCGTCGGTATGGCAATAGAGTATCGATGGACTTGTTCTGTTGGATAATCTGACCCATCGCCAATATCGGCAGAGGTACAAGAAACGTTCGTACATAACTCGACGGTTACAGAGGACGGCTCGGTTGTAAAGAAGCTCATGTGGTAAGCACCGTCGTCGACTTCGTATTCGGCACCCAAAATCTCCGGGGCTCCGGTATCAATCTCTTCAGAGGTAGTGAATAATGCGCCAACACTCATCCCCTCCGCAGTGATTGTTACGGTGTATTCTTGTCCCGGGATCATGCCTGAAATGACGTATGCATGGTCTGAACTGGGAGAAATCCAGGTCTCATCTATGACATCACCCTGATCACCGGTTACACGAACACCCATCTGTCCGGACTTTGCGGAGGACCATGTCAATAATGCAGAGTTGCCGGTTACTTCGTTCACGGTCAATCCGTATACCTGTTGTTCGATGGGAGGCAAATCTAGGCCATAGAGTTCGGCATATGTCATCGTGTTAACGTCATATGAGCTAAGCATAGCCTCTTGATTTACATCCACGGGTAGTAGTACGTCCCATATGGTTGAGTGGTATTTCTGTAAGTTAGTAGGATTCGAAGGCGCGCCTCCCCCAGCAACCCACGTAGAAGCTGATTCGTCGACGGCACGTAGCTTGCCTTCGCCATATCCGTCTTGGCTACCCACTACTATGAGGAATCTGGATGTTGCGAGATCCCCACCGATTATCGATTTAGAGACAGTCGCGACAATCGTATTTGTTTCTGGATTCGCCCGTGCCTCTATTCCTGTGGTTATCCGTGTCGATGATTCGTGAGTCAATCCGTAGACTGGCCCCGCCTCACCAACAAGCATGACTGCAGATTCCCAGCCCCATTCTGGAGATGTCTTAGCATAAGTGCCCGGCAACAAATCTTGATTACCTCCTGGAGCCGAATCCACATAGATCTGGATATTTGCATGGGACCATCCCCACATCATGTTCCAGTTATTGGTAATCTCAGCCATCGTGAATGTGAATCTCACGTTCCATGCACTCTGTTCGATAATTGCATGCTCAAGATCGAAAAGACCAGCCCCAGGGGCGAAATCGCCAGCAAGAGGGTACGTGTAGTCTCCATCCCCAGTCTCGTCGCCAGTCGGGTCTGCCATGTCCAGAATTTTGACCCATGACTCTAGATTGGGCATGGAAATATGAATGGGAGGGGATGGCGCCAATTCGATATCTGAACCTCCTCCAGCGGCTCTACTTTGGTACACGCTACTAACGATGCGAAGTCTGGTGAAACCATTCGGCTCCAAATCAGCAGAGGACCATGGAATCTCGACCTCGAAGACATCATCAGCCACAATTAGCCCCAATGCCCCTTGTGACTCGATAGACCATTCTTCATCCCCTTGTGACTGGAATGTGTTGTAGGTCATACGCCCATCGTCCCGGAGCTGGTTGAAGTCGAACCACAGCATCTTCGTAGTTGGCATGTTCAAAGACTCCATCCCGTAGTAGGTGTGGAAGTTTGCCTGTGCGACATTGTTGTCAACTGCATTGGGCGCCATAAGATAAATCTGGATGTGGGGCGTTCCGCCTTCGTGTGAATTCGGATCTAGGTATGAATCGATATCTCCCACGCCTATCTTCAGATGTATGCTATTCGTATCGTGGCCTATCTCTATGCTTGTTATGTCAGTGGCACCACCGCCGCTGCCAACCTCGTATTCTGCAGCAGAGTTCCATTCTCCTGGGAATGACAGCCCATCGTAGAATGGCTCCATCAAACCACTTGATGGCCTTATGGGCGTGGCCACGTTTCCGGAAAGATCCAGAAGGTCAGGGGGTAGCTCCATACCCAGACTCTCGTATATGGTTCTTAGATGGGTCCTGAACAGTGCATCGAACTGCGAATCATCTCCCGAGTCCTGGTCCGCGCCATACCACCAGAACCAATCACTCCCCTGGGCTGCCATCAGAGCATGCTTAGCGGCTGGAAGACCGGGATTGTCCGGCTCATCATTCTGGACTTGCATGTACGCATCTCTTGCAGCCACCAAGCGATGCCATCCAATCGACTCCTCTTCCTCGCCCGCCCAAGTNGACAAGTCCCCTTGAATCCATGAGCCTGTGGCAAGCTCTTCCAATCTAGGAAGTTGAGTCGTTCCTTTCTCTTCGAGATACTGTCCCGGGGTCATGGTTCTGATTGTCGGATGATCTTGCAGTGCATCGAACCATTCATGAAGGAATTCTCTGCCATTGTCGCTAGCTCCGAAACCGCTCATGAAAAGCCAATTCTCACCATCAGCGGCTACTGTCAGTAGGTGGTCCTCTGGATTTCCTCCGGCATTTATTATGTCGTTTCTCCTGCTTTCCACCTGCGAGATGAAATCAGCCACAGCATCTTCCACATCCATGTCTCCATAGGTAAATGCAATCCTGTCAGATATCCCCGTCTCTCTAAATACCATCATCATCTCTTGACCCTCTGATTCAACCATCCAGGGGGACGTTATGTCCAGGGTAGAGGCATCGGATGGATTCCCACCGCCCAACTTAACAGACTGGGAAAGAACTTGCTTGTCGCTAACAGCCCACTGTATGCCGTTATTTGCCATCGGCGAGATTACAGCTTGTGAGACTGCTTGTTCGGAGGGCCACATGCCGCTAGGCCTGATGCCCGTGCTGGCCTCGAAAAGGTCCAGTCCTTCCGAGACTTGGTNCTCCACATCAGATATCCACGCATCCTTCTCGACGGGTATCCCGTCTTCCATGGTCCAGCCGGGCATGGCTAAGAGGGGCATGATCGGGTGGTATTTNGGAGTCGTAGTCAACTCTACTTGTGAAGTATTAGCCAAATTAGAGTACAANGGCATGACATTGAGCATCTGTTCGCTTTGATATGAAAGGACCGCCTCAAGATCATTCACTGTGTATGGTGCCTGCTTCTCGAATATCGATTGTATTTCAGCACTTGCAGCAGTTTCTGCTAGCAGGTAATCATAATCCCCCAATACCAATGGGCCTGAGTTCTGGAAGAGATGGAACAGGACGGTAGCGTCAAGAAGATGTTGAGGGTGGAATATAACCGACGACTTTGGCCCGCGTGAATCACCGGGAGCGGCTTGATACGCCCTAACAAATGAAGGATCGCTGTTGTCTCTTCCATCTTTGAGGTCTCCGAATGAACTGCTGGCTGGCTCCATCCACCCTAATTCCGGGTGCTCTCCATCAACGTCATACACCCATGGTTGTATTCTGAAATATTCGAACATCATTTGCGCGAGTTCCCATTCACTCAGGTCAGTCGGGTAGCCCGTTGCATACCCCGATTCGTCCGTAACCCAATTAGATTTTGCAAGAGCTAGATGCAAATCCATGGTGCCGGGGTCGCTGTAATCCTCAAGCTGCTCTATCAACGAGGGAACGATGTTGTAGGTCACGTTCGTGCCAGGGTACATCCCCAAGATGCCTGGGCTGTCTATGTACTCGTGACTACCGTGCACCCTAACCCAAGGTAATTCATAAAATCCTGATTCTATATTCTTGTAGTACGGCTGATGNATGTGTAGTATTATTGCTAAATTGATGGCACCGTGATCTTCCGTATCAGTANTGTCAGCAGACGCTGGAATCACTCCTCCGAGGGGTACAGACAACATAATTGCCACAAGGACAAAGCCCACGAATCTTCTTTCTCTGTAAACCACGTCCGACCCGTACATCTCCATCACGCCTGACCCTTAGGATGCTAGTAAGAGCATATAGGTTTCAATCTCGCACTAAAGAATTGTTAGTGCTCACAAAGGGCGAACATCCCATTTATCTGCTGGCTTCACTGCGTANGTAAAGTGAGGGCCGCCGGAATCCTGCTTCCAATTCAGTCCATCCCGAGGGGCGGTGCGCCAGGAAGTCTCAGGGAGGCCAGCATTCACGCGATAAACGCGTTCGCCTCTTTNGGTATCGGTGTATGGCAAATACTTCCCCTGAACCCCCCAGATTTCGTTGGATCCCCCTATGCAAGCCCATCTGCATTTGCCATGGACCCGGAATTATTTCATGACCTCGCAGGAGATGTTAGTTCCCCGTCCAGATCTGATTTGGACGCATGGCTCGAAAACTCAGATTGGGCAGACTCATGGGCATTATTCAGGATAATGAAGTCAATCGATTCAAGGAGCTGGGTGAAATGGGGCAATTGGTCAGACCCATCGGGTCGAGACCTAGACCGTCTTAGATCAGACAACGAGGAGCACTACTGGCGTGAAATTATCATACAGTGGAAACTTGAGAATGCCATGAGATCAATCGAGACCCATGCACGTGAGAATGGCATTCTGATGCTTGGCGATATTCCGCTCTACGTAGCGCATGATTCTGCAGACATTTGGTGCAACAAAGAGCTATTCAACATAGGACCGAATGGTGAACCCCTTGAACGTTCAGGAGCTCCTCCTGATTCATTCAATCCACATGGCCAACTCTGGGGTAATCCCACATATGCGTGGTCGGCACATCAGAAATCCGGCTACGCGTGGTGGAAGAAAAGAGTCGAGACTGCTTCACGCAGGACACCAGGGATNCGCATAGACCATTTCATCGGACTTGCCGAATACTGGGCAATACCCCCTGAGGCCGAGGATGCACGAGGAGGGCGATGGGTGGAAGGCCCAGGGGCATCGCTTATGGATGCGATAATCGACTCCTCGGATTTTCTAATCGCCGAGGATCTGGGGATGGCTGGCGATGCCGCAATCAAGCTGAGAGACTCCTTCAACCTGCATGGGATGTCAATACTTCAGTTCGGATGGGGCCATGAAGCTCCGCCGCATCATCTCGATCATATCCCTGAGAGGGTGGTTGCATATACGGGGACACACGACAACGATACTTTTGCAGGATGGTATTCGAATATCAGTCCAGATGACAGGAGGAGGGTCAGGGCGTCCCTCGGCTGCAAATCTGCGGACGTACCAATGGAGGCGGTGAAGAGGCTCATTTCGTCCAAAGCGGATATTGTAGTCATACCTCTGCAGGACATTCTGGGTCTCGGCAGCTCTGCAAGGATCAACACCCCCGGACTCGTCAGCAAGAGAAATTGGTCATGGATGGCCCCCGAGCATTGGAAATCCCATCATTCTTGGGCGTGGCTTTCCGAATCGGTGAAATCCTCTGACCGCCTGCCATGGTACAATGTCCGATAATCTAGTCATGGGCATTGACATCGGGGGCTCTTCGGTAAAGGGGGGGATTGTCGATGTCAATACAGGGCGTGTCGTTGGCCAAAGATGTACCATCGAACATCAACCTCTGCCGCGGCTGGCGAGAATAACCGAGTCAATAATGGCCATTGTTCACGAAGCTCAATTTGAGGGCACTGAGATAGGAGTGGGATTCCCAGGGGTGGTATCCGATTACGAGGTATTCAACGGCCCTAACATGGGCGATGACATCAGGCACGGATCCCTTGTTGACTCTTTACATGGAAACGGGCTGTCATCTACATTGCTGAATGACGCCGACTCAGCACTCTACCACGCAATACGCAATCACAAGGAATACGGGGGAACAGAAACAATCCTCTTCGTAACCATAGGGACTTCACTCGGTACAGCCGTATCACAAGGAGGACGCCTGTTCAGGAATATCGAACTTGGCAGACTGTTGAATGAGCATGGTGTCCACATAGACCAGACGGCGAGCGTAAGAGCTCTAGTGGAGAATAGTATGGATACGAGAAGTTGGGCGAACAACCTTTCAGCAGCTATCAAAAGAATTGCCTCATGCATATCACCGGAAATCATACTCCTTGGCGGAGGAATCACAGAGGAACCAGATTCTTGGTATGATATGGTCGATGCAGGACAGATCGTAAGATTGGCACCGGATTCCAACCACGCTGGACTCATAGGGGCGGCATGTTGGCACCATGACTCAAAAAATGGTGCACTGAGAATAAATCCGATTTGAGTGGGGAAAATCACACTAACATAATGTTACCAATTGAGTTAATATTCTACCAAGTTGCCCCAAAAGCATGGACAACAAAATTCTGTCCCTCTTGCTAAGCATGCTGATGGTCTCTATGGCCGCTGCAGGATGTCTTGGCGGAGATGATGATGACACGACAACGACCGACGTAGACGGCTGTACAGATAGCACCGCTACGAATTACAACCCAGATGCGACGGTGGACGACGGCACATGTGCATTCCCGCCAGTGTCCGGATGCATGGACTCAGAGGCCAGCAACTATGACGCAGCCGCAGTTGAAGATGATGGCTCGTGCACATACAGCCTTACTGTATGGCACTCATATGCACTTGACTCGACTGAGGAAGAGGCCTTCAACAACGTCATAGCGGCGTTCGAGGCTTCACATGC